>NZ_VFIY01000016.1:0-87500 GCF_006385175.1 Emcibacter nanhaiensis | reverse complement strand
GGCTGGAAGCGGGTATCATTCTTCTTGGACCGGAGAAAACCGTCCTGGCCGTCAATGACTGGTTCTCCCCTTACTGCAGTTTCCCCTGCAGGGAAATAGTAGGGAGCACCATCGACGACCTGTTTCCGGGACAGGGCAAGGCCCAGCTCGGCCGCTCCATCCATGCCGCCCTGAAACACGGTATCCGCTCCATCCTGTCGCCGGACATGAATTTGAATCCGTTGCCGCTTGTCTGTCCGGACAGCAACGGACGGAGCAATATCGCCGCTCCGCTGCCCCATTCCATCACCGTCAAGCCGGTTGCCGGCACTGACGGCCGCCCCCACTGTCTGGTCCAGGTCAACAAGGTCGCCCCGACCACACTCCGGGAAGCCATGTTGTATGAACAGACCAGGCGCATGAGTGAATTGACCGAGAATCTCCGCCTTGCCAAGGAAATTGCGGAAAAAGCTAACCAGGCCAAATCCGAATTCCTGGCCCTGATGTCCCATGAACTGCGCACACCGCTCAATGCCATCATCGGTTTTTCCGACATCCTCTGCGACGAGATCCTCGGCCCGCACGAAATTCCCCAGTATAAGGATTATTCGATCGACATCCGCGAAGCCGGTCAGCACCTGCTCAATGTCATCAACGATATCCTCGACCTGTCCAAGATCGAAGCCGACCGCTTTGATTTGTGCGATGATGTGGTCGATGCGGTCGAAGTGATCATGACCGTGGAAAATATGGTCAAAAATTCCCTCAGCAAAAACGAGCTGACCCTGACCAGCAGCTATCCGGACACGTTGCCGGACCTGCTGGCCGACCGGCGCTCGCTCAAACAGATGCTGCTCAACCTGGTGTCAAACGCCATCAAATTCACCCCGCCCGGCGGCGCCATCGAGGTCAAGGCCGGCCTCTCGCCCCAGGGCGAGGTGGAATTCATGGTCCGGGACAGCGGCGTCGGCATCCCGGAAGAAGACCAGGAAAATATCCTCGAACCCTTCACCCAGTCCAGTTCCCACCTGACCCGGACCATCGAAGGTACCGGCCTCGGCCTCGCCCTGGTCAAGAAGATGATCGAGATGCACGGCGGGCGCATCGACCTCAAGAGCCGTCTCAATCAGGGCACCACCATCGTGCTCACCTTCCCGGCCGAGCGGGTGATTCACTATTAGACGCCTCTATTTCCATCTGGTCCCGTGGTTTTTTTCTGCTATGATCGCCAAAACCGAGGGGCGGCCCTGATTTCGCCCGGATCAACCAGAATAATAAAGTCCATGTCGACAGCAGAGACCTTCATCTTTTCAGATTTCCACTATGACCCGGCGACACGCCGGCTCCGGCTGGGCTACGGCTTTGACGACGGCAGCCAGTTTGTCGAGGAAATCCGCTTCGAGGGCGCGCGCACCAGCCTCAGTCCGGAGGAGACCGACGCGCTGACCGCCCTGTTCCGCCAGCTGCACCTGGCGGCCGGAATCAGTTATTACAAAGCCTGGTGCCCGGCGAAAATCGAGGTCAACACGGGACCGCTGAGCCGGGCCGAGGCGGATTTCTTCAGCAAATTCTACCTGATGGGCCTCGGTGAATTTGCCGTCGAAAATGACCTGGACCTCCGGGAACGGATCAATTTTCCGGTCAGCGCCGATGTCGCGCCAAAGGCAGCGCAGCTGAAACTGCCGAATATGAATGCGGTGCCGGTGGGCGGCGGCAAGGACAGCATCGTCAGTATCGAGGCTCTGCGTCATGCGGGCAAGCCGCAGCGGCTGCTGGCGGTCAATCCGGGTCGCCCGATCCTGGAGGTGATGGAACGGTCCGGGATCCCCGATCCGATCATCATGCGGCGCAAGCTGGATCCGCGTCTGTTCGAACTCAATGAGCGCGGCGCGCTCAACGGTCATGTGCCGATCACCGGCATCCTGTCCTTTGTCATGGCGGCGGGGTCAGTGCTGTATGGCTATGACCATATCGTCATGTCCAACGAACAGTCGGCCAACGAAGGCAACATGGTCTGGAACGGGCTGGAGATCAATCACCAGTACAGCAAGTCGCTGGAGTTCGAACGGGATTTCACCGCCTACCTGCAGGCCCATGTCCTTGAAGGGCTGACCTATTTCTCCCTGCTGCGGCCGCTGAGCGAGACCGGCATCGCCTGCCTGTTTGCCCGCGCGCCGCAATATTTCGACGTGTTCAAAAGCTGCAACCGCAATTTCCATATCGATGAAGGCGTGCGCCGGTACGGCTGGTGCTGCGACTGCCCCAAATGCCGCTTTGTCTATCTGGCGCTGGCGCCCTTTGTCGGCAAAGAAAAACTCGTCGCGATTTTCGGCCATGACATGCTCGACGACCCGGCCCAGGAGCCCGGCTTTCGCGAACTCTGCGGGCTCGAGGGCCACAAGCCGTTCGAATGCGTCGGCGAGATTGCCGAATGCCGGCTGATCATGAAGAGCCTCGCCCTGCAGCCGGACTGGCAGCACAGCAGGCTGGTCGGCACGCTGGCCGCAGAAATCAGTGAACCGGGCCTGACCCCAAAAGCACTGGAACAGGAGGCGCTGAAAATGAGCCCCAACCACCAGCTGCCCCCGGCCTACAAGGAGCTTCTCGATGACTTTGCAGGAGCTTGAACGCGCCCGGATCGCCGTCTGGGGCCTGGGCAAGGAGGGCCATTCGATGCTGGAATGGCTGCGCGCCCGGTTTCCGGACAAGCCGGTCACGGTCATTGCCGACCGTTTCAACGGCAACCTGCCGGACGGGACCCGCTTCCTGACAGAGGCGGACCTGCCGGACCATATCAAAGACTTTGACGTGGTCATCAAATCGCCGGGTATAAGCCTTTACAAGCCGGAAGTCAGGGCGCTCAAGGATGCGGGTGTCAGAATCACTTCCGCCACCAACATCTGGTTTGCGAACCATGCCAAAGACAACAAGGGCGGCACCACCATCGCCGTCACCGGCACCAACGGCAAAAGCACCACCAGCGCCCTGGTCCATCATATCCTCAAGACGCTGGGCAAAAAGGTGGAGCTCGGCGGCAATATCGGCGTGCCGCTGCTCGACCTGGAGCCGGGCGCCGACTTTTATGTCATCGAGCTCAGCAGCTACCAGACCGCCGATCTCATGCATGCCCCCGACATTGCCGTGCTGCTCAACCTGTTCCCGGAGCATATCCAGTGGCACGGCGATCACGATACCTATTACCGGGACAAGAAACATCTGGTCGAGTTTCCGGACTCAGACGTGGTGCTGAACGCCGCGGATGCGTTGACCCGCAAGCTGGTCTCGCGCAGTCACAAGGTGCACTGGTTCAATACCCCGGACGCCCTGCACCTGCAGGGCCCGCACCTGGAGAAGGGCCATCAGGTGATCGGCCTGCTGGAGGAGTTCCCCCTGCCCGGGCGGCACAACAAGGAAAACCTCTGCGCCGCACTGACCATCTGCGATGTGCTGGGCCTCGACCTCAAAGCCTGCTTCAAAGCGGCGAAAAGCTTCCACGGCCTCCGGCACCGGCTGCAGAAACTGCCGCAAACCGGGCCGCATCAATTTATCAATGACAGCATTTCCACTACGCCGGAGGCCACCGCCGCGGCGCTGGAGGCGCTGGCCGGACACCGGATCACCCTGATTGCCGGCGGCCAGGACCGGAAACAGGATTTCACCGAACTGGCCAAAGCCATCTCGCGGCTCGGGCTCAACGCCCTGATCACCGCCTATGAGACCGGCGACCGGCTGGCCGATGAAGTGGAGCGGAGCTGCCCGGATTGCCCGGTGAGACGGGTGGCGGATCTGGCCGCCGCGGTGAAGCTCGCCCGCGAGGTCACGCCGGAAGGCGGCCTGATCCTGCTCAGCCCCGCCGCCCCCAGCTATGACGGCTTCAAGAACTTCGAGGAGCGGGGCGATAAATTTATGGAGCTGGCCTCAAGCGGCTGAGCCGGGCAGGGAGATGGTGATGCGGGTGCCCTTGCCGGTCTCGCTGTCGATCTCCATGGTGCCGTCATGCAGCTTGACCAGGGAATCCACAATCGCCAGCCCGAGGCCGATCCCTTCCTGGGAAATCTGGGGATCGACATGGCCCCGTTCAAACCGTTTGACCACATCGCCGATTTTATCCCTGGCAATACCCCGGCCACGGTCGGTGACCGAAAGGACGGTCCTGTCGTCACGCTGCTCGATTTTCAGGAAAACCCTGGTGCCGGGATCACTGAATTTTACCGCATTGGACAGCAGGTTGACGATGATCTGGATGATCGCCCGCTTGTCGCACCAGACGCGCGACGGGGCGTTTGCGGTATCGGTCTCGATGGTGATATCCTTCTGTTCGGCCAGGATCGTCATGACCGACAGGACTTCGGCGATGATCCAGTCCGTCTCGACATTTTCCCTGTCGAGCCTTCTTTCGCAGGCGTCAATGGCCGACAAGTCAAGAATGTCGCGTATCAGGTCAAGCAGGAAGGCGCCCGACGCATAGATATTTTCCGCATAACTCATATATTGCGGTGAAATATCCTGTTGCAGAACATTGTCCCTCATCACATCGGAAAAACCGAGGATGGCATTGAGCGGCGTCCTCAGTTCATGACTCATATTGGCCAGGAAGCGGGACTTGGCCATGTTCGCGGCCCGGGCCTCCTCGAGCGCCAGGGCAGTGGCGCGCTCATTCTTTTTGGCTTCGGTAATATCCCGGCACACGGCATAGAGGGCGGGCTGTCCCATAAAGGGAACAGCCGACAGGGTGACTTCGACCGGAAACTTTTCACCGGATTTTTTCTGGTGCATCCATTCAAAGCGATGATAGCCCGTGTCAAAGGCGGCCTGCATCATCTGCGCCGCTTTTTGGGCCGAGGGTGTGCCGCAGGGCTGAATTTCCGGTGACACATCAGCGGGGTGAAGCACCTGCATTTCTTCCGGCGAAGCATACTGAAAAACATTCGCGGCGGCGGCGTTGCACAGCAAAAAACCGTCCTTGTTCAACAGCATCATCGGATCTTCCGACAACTGGAAAAAGGACCGATAGGTCGCCTCGTTTACGGCCAGCACCCGCTTGCTCTGCTTCAGGGCCTCCAGCGCTTCCCACTGCGACAGCCGGGACGCCAGCATCGAGGCAACGGTCTCGAGAAATTCGAGATGCTCCGCGTTAAAAAATCCCTTCTCGCTGCTTTCGCAGTCAATCACGCCGAACAGCCGGTTTTCATCAATGATCGGCACGGTGATTTCCGACTGCATATGGCGCAGGTCGGCAATATAGCGCTCGTCGCTGGTGGTATCGTTGACAATTTCGCTTTTACGGGATTTGGCGACATAGCCGGTGATCCCCTGGCCGTAAGGGATGGTGATCGGGCTGACAATCTTGTGGTCCGGCGCCTGTTTATCGCCATGGGCGGCAACCTGGACCAGAATGTTCCGGGCCGGATCATATTCATAAATGACACAGTCTTCGAAGCCGAGCTGGCTCACCACTTCTTCGGCGATATACCAGATCAGGTCGCTTTTGGCGGGAAGCCGGATCAACTCTTTGGCGAAAGACCGGAAAATCTTGAAATGAGACTGTGTAACCACCGGGAAACTTCCACTTTGGAAAAGCGCGCGTAACTGCCGCGCTTCTACTCATAAACATCACTTTAAGAACTAATATATAACAGTTAAGACAAAATTAATAAATACAGACTTCCCCCGCTGCCGGGACGCACCGGCTTGACCCCGTGGCCCGGAGTTCCCATCTATAGACCATGAGCCGCTTTACCTATTTTGCCTATGGATCGAACCTGTTGCCGCACCGGCTTGAGGCCCGCTGCCCCAGCGCCCGCTTCCTCGGGGTGGCGACAGCCGAGGGCTTCGGCCTCGATTTTTCCAAGATCGGCCAGGATCGTTCCGGAAAGGCAACAATTTTTGAGGCCGGGAATTCAAAAGTGATCGGCGCCCTGTTCGAGCTTCATAGGGACGACCAGCCGGCGCTCGACCGTTTTGAAGGCAGAGGCTATGGCTATGACCGCCATGACGATTTCGAGGTGGTGACGCTTGGCGGACAAAAGGCCGTCAGCTGCCGCACCTATATCGCCCCGGACGAACACCGGGCCGAGGATCTACTGCCCTGGGACTGGTATCTGCAGCTGGTGCTGGCCGGCACACTGCATCATGACATGCCCGAAGACTATGTCGCCCGTTTCCGGGCCCAGAGCCATGCGCCCCACCATGACGAGGCCCACCCGGGCCGCAAGGAGGCCCATGAAATTCTCAGGGCCGCGGGCTATCACAATCTGCGCCCCGGGGCAGGCTAGTCCTTAGTCGGGCTTGTGAGATTTTTCGCGCAGTTTTTCCATTTTCTGCTGATATTTCCGCTCCGCCTTCTGACGTTTTTTCTCGAATTTGGCCCGGGCCTTTTCCATTTTCTTCGCCCGCTTTTCCGGGTTGCTCTCGCGCCGGGCTTTCTCCATGTCTCGCTCATAGCCGGACTGAGCCTTGTTCATGTTGCGCTGATATTCCTCTTCGAGCCTGGCCCGTTCCTTGTGCATCTTGTCACGCTTCTGTTCGGCTTCCCGGTGGCGCTGTTCCATCTCCTGGCGATGTTCGCGCATTTCCTCTTCACGCTCGCGAGCCTGTTCCTCCACCTCTTGACGATGCTCACGGGCTTCTTCTTCCCGCTCACGGGCCTGGTCCGCCCTGTCCTTCTGATGAATTTTCGTACCCTCATCACCGGGATTCTCGAACGGCCGGGCGCTGGCCCCTGCCGTCTGCACCAGAGTTGCCGGCACCGCCAGCACCAGGGCGAAAATCACCAAAGTCAAAATGCGCATGTCAGTCTTCCTTTCACAGGGCGGCCCTTCCGAACGACCGCCGAACAAATTCAGGTAAGTATATCAGCATGTTCTGTTATGGACCAGCACGGAAGCGGTCAGTTTTTCGTCGGGATGTCCTCGGGCTTCAGGCCCGCTTTCATCTGCTCGGAAAAACTGACCCAGGCGCATTTATTGTCCAGCATGGCGTAAAAGGTCGGGTCGGGCAGCGGATCCTCGGCAAAGCAGCCGCCGGCGACGCCGGTCATGCCGGCAAAGATCTCCACCTGCCAATAGAGCGTGGTGCCGCAGTTGCGGCAGAAATGCCGTTCCTGCTTGCCGTGATCGTTACTGAGCGCATAGATTGCGGTGTTGTCCGAGACGACCCGGACGTCCTCGGCCCAGAAATAGGCCGAGATGCCAAAGGCGCTGCCGGTCCTCTTCTTGCAGTTGTTGCAGTTACAGACCCCGTGCAGCGCGGGCTCGCTCGATACTTCCACCACACAGGCCCCGCAACAACATTGTGCTTTTCTGGTCATGGTTCCTTCGTTAAACATTGCTAACTATTTGTTTAATTTGCTAAACTTTTTCCAACTCAATCTTTGAAGGTCTAGATGAAATATCAGCTACAATCTCGGATACCAGGACATCTCGTCTACCGAGAATTTCCAGAGCTTCAGCTTGCCACACTAAATCACCGGGATTATTGAAACTTGCACGAACTTCTTTTATCGCACGTACAGCGCCGCAAGCCCATGTGCGAAACTTTTCTAAGTTATAATAATAACTTTCACCCAATAGACCGTGAGCTTGTTCGTTAATTTTGGTGCATGGTGTTATTAACACACTTATCACGCTTACATCGTCTCGGATTTTTTTGTTTTCCCTCAACCAATCTGGATGGCTAGAAACTTGCCTAGCTTTTTTAGAGCCAAGCGTCGTATCTGAATCACCATCACTATGAGCTTCAAATACTATACATTGGTCATCCGATATCCACCAACCATCTGGTGCTCCGTCAGTCTCCTCATTGTAAGCATCAAAACCAAGCAACTCACCCAACTGCTTCAAACCAGTTTCAAAAACCGAATATTCGTTGGATAAGATATTATCTACAATGGACTTTATGTGTGCATCAAATTTGATATGATTTTTAGGTCCCATATGGTCGATCAAATTTTCGATATTAGTCAGTTGAAAAATATCACTTGTAGACGCATTTGATTCCGAAGAAGCTTGTTTTCTACTCAAAGGAATTAACCATTGAAGCGTTGGTGCAGCATCCCTAGCTTTCTTGTAGTGTTCCTCTGCCCTATCCCTATAACTTGGGTTTAGCTCGCTCGCTAGATCACATGCAGATCCAGCCAGATAGTGCCACCAAGCTCTATAACCTCTAAGCCCAGACGGCCCGTTTATAATGCCTAAAATTAATTCTGCCGCCTCAACCGCTTTCTCATAATCGCTATTCCAGAAGTGCTTCTGATACTGTATTTCGCTTCGCACACTTTCCTGCAAGATATCTATGCTAGGGAAATCATTTGCTTCCGCGTCATTACGATAACTTATTATCTCTTCCTCAACCTCAAACCAATCCTCATCATGCTCTAAAAAGATGCCCATATTTTCTAGGAAATCATCCAAAGACATTTCATTCGACTGTTCTTTGCCGAACTTTAATTCTGCCTGCAAATTTGGATGTAAGTACTGAGTATTTTTTTCATTGATGAGATAATCTGGAATATCTTTCCCTAGGATCACAACAGCAGAATAATCTTCCAAGCTTCGAGTGCACCGTCCAACTGCTTGCACCACTCGGGTCTGAACTCGCTCATTGAATATTATGGATGCAGCCATTTTATCCATCAAGAAACGCTCATTCAGATTCATAGCTCTTGGTAGCCCCTCAACGAATAAAAGACGACAGGCTTCACCTCGAAAATCGATCCCATCATATCTATTAGCTAAAACCGCTGCGGCTAGATTTTCATCAATAAAACTCTTTTTGGATTCTTCCAAAGACTTTGCATCATAAATTTTTATACTTGGGATTTTGGAAATTTTGGAAACGACTTTCTCTCTTTGCTGTAAACTGGGCACAAGATAAAGAGATCGACCTCCCTTAAGCATCAGTTTTTCAACAAGATCATCGCATTTAGATTCATCCAACGTTAAATCGGGAAAAGTGAAAAAACGTCGACCAATGCCGTGTAGCTTAAAAGAATCTGGAGCAGGTATTTTCAAGATATTACTTCTTCCCGTAATTCTCTCTAAATCTCCTCCTTTGCTGAAAGTAGCTGACATGTATAGTCTTTGCTTGGGAGATGAGAAAGCATCGTGCTCCCAAGTTGGAAATAGCGTCGGACGAAGCAAAATTTCCGATGAAGAAATAAAAATATGGCAGGAATGAAAATTGTTCCTTAGGGCCTGCCATGAATAGTTTAGTTCAGCGCTTTCAGCATGTGTTTCCAATAAGGAATAAAGCATATCCCTTATTTCATTGAAATTCCGAGACGGTATTTTATCCACCCAAGAAGCATCAGCTGGTTTTGGAAATTTACCAACCAACCGGTCTTGATCGACTGGGCGCAAGAACGGGTTAATCAAATTTGACACAAGCTCATGCAGACGCTTGTGTTTTTCATTCAAGCGCTCAATTGATAATGACCAATATTTTCCTATATAATTTTCACAAGCATGGGCGTCATCAAGTATAAGTAAATCAGCACCACGGAAAAAAGGATTCGAATTAAAGAGACTACTATAAGTGGTTACCGATACACTGTTATTAAATGTGTAGTTACTTCTTTGCTCGGGTGTATAATTCCTAGCTGAACCCGTGTAACCAATTACATTAAGCCCATAGTTATTTTTTGCTTCCTCGACTACTTGGTTTACCAACTGCTTGGTTGGACACAGGAAAACGGTTTTCTCTTTAAACTTCCTTCTTCTCCATTCTGCGATCAGCAAACCAACCAGCGTTTTTCCACTTCCTGTAGGCAACTCAAGAGCAACATCTGTGGGATCTATCCCCATCCTTGCATACTCTCTTAACATTTCACCCTGGTGCAAAAGAACATTAGAGTATTTACGTGCACTTAGTTCCAGAAACAGTTCTTCAGGCGACGCCGGAACAGATATATCTTTTTTTGCTTTTTTAAACGCCATAGGAATTCCCCTATTTGAGAGATGGAGATTTCTAAAAGCCCCACTCCCCAGAAAATACTTTTAGTAGAAGGTTAAGCCATTATTTCTATCTAATGCGATGATGGTGTTTTTCAACTCTGCTAATAAAAATGATTCATAAACTTTCTCTCTTGTTTTATTTCCATATTTCTGGAAATATAAAATCATGAAAGAAACAACTGTGGTAAATATGCTCTCTGCCCTGGCGCAGGAAACCCGACTCAGCCTGTTCCGGCTTCTGGTCAAGGCCGGGCGCGCGGGCCTCAATGCGGGGACACTGGCGGAAAAGCTGAAAACCCCGAACTCCACCCTGTCCTATCACCTGTCGGCACTGGAACAGGCCGGGCTGATTTCGTCCGAGCGCCGGCAGCGGCAGATCATCTATACCGCCAATTATGCCAAGCTCGAGAAATTCCTCGGTTTCCTGGTCGAGGACTGCTGCCAGGGTTCGGGCGAGATCTGCCTCTCCGTCGAGCAAACCACCCGCAAGATCAAAGGGAAAAAGTGACATGACCCGCATCGCCCTTAACGGATTTGGCCGCATGGGCCGGCTTTTGCTGCGTGTTTTGCTTGACCGGCCCGCACTGGGCGACGGGCTCGAAATCTGCCTGATCAATGAAAGAGACGGCACCAGCGAAACTGCCGCCCACCTGCTGGAATTCGACAGTGTGCACGGCCGCTGGGACCAGGATGTGCGTTTCGAGGACAACAGCCTTGTTGCCGCCGGCCATGTCATCCCCATGAGCTTCCATGATGATCTCGAGAGCCTGGAGCTGGAGAATATCGACATCATGCTGGAATGCACCGGCGCCTTCCGTAAGCCGGAGCAGTTGCAGACCTACCTGGATAAAGGCGTGAAAAAAGTCATCGTCGCCGCCCCCGTAAAAAACAATGTGAAGGGAGAGCGCGACGACATCCTCAACATCGTCATGGGCGTCAATCACGAGCAATACGAGCCCGCCCGGCACGACATCGTCACCGCCGCGAGCTGCACCACCAATTGCCTGGCGCCGGTGGTCAAGGTGATCCAGGAAAACCTCGGCATCCGTCACGGGAGCATCACCACCATCCATGACGTCACCAACACCCAGGTCATGGTCGATGCGCCGCACAAGGATCTTCGCCGGGCCCGCTCCGGCCTGATGTCGCTGATCCCGACCTCGACCGGCTCGGCCACCGCCATCACCATGATCTATCCGGAGCTTAAAGGCAAACTCAACGGCCTCGCGGTGCGGGTGCCGCTGCTCAACGGCTCGCTCACCGACTGCGTATTCGAGGTCGAACGCGAGACCACGGCGGAGGAAGTCAACGCACTTTTGCGCGAGGCGTCGGAATCCAGCCTGCTGGATATCCTCGGTTACGAGGAAAAGCCACTGGTCTCGATCGACTATGTGGATGACCCGCGCTCCAGCATTATCGACGCCCCCTCGACCATGGTGGTCGACGGCACCCAGGTGAAAATCTACGCCTGGTATGACAATGAATGGGGTTATGTCAATCGCATGGGCGAGCTCGCCCGGCTTGTCGCCGATACGCTGCCGGAATAATCATGTCGGCCACCTCCCCTAATCCTTGGCGCAACTACAGCGTCGTCACCGCCGCCTACTGGGGTTTCACCCTCAGTGACGGTGCGCTCCGCATGCTGGTGTTGCTGCATTTCCATGCCCTGGGTTACAGCCCGCTGGAGCTCGCCACCCTGTTCCTGTTGTATGAAGTGATGGGTATGGTCACCAATCTCATTGGCGGCTGGGTCGGCAGCCGGCTCGGGCTCAATTTCACCCTTTATCTCGGGCTCACGTTGCAGGTCGCGGCCCTGCTGCTGCTCTCCCTGCTCAATCCCGCCTGGTCGGTCTCCTTCTCAGTGCTCTATGTGCTTTTGGTGCAGGGCCTGGCCGGGGTGGCCAAGGATTTCACCAAGATGAGCGCCAAGAGCGCGCTCAAGCTGATCGTGCCCTCAGAAGAGGAGGGAGGAAAAGAAGGTGCGCTGTTCAAATGGGTGGCGCTGCTGACCGGCTCCAAGAATACCCTCAAGGGCGTGGGCTTTTTCCTCGGCGGCTTCCTGCTGAGCTGGCTCGGCTATGCCCCCTCCCTCTATGTAATGGCGGCGGTGTTGGCGGGGGTCCTGCTCGCCTGCCCGCTGGTGCTGCCCCGCGGCTTCGGCCAGCTCAAGAGCAAGGTCAAATTCGCCGCCATCCTGTCGAAAAGCCGCAACATCAATATCCTGTCCGCCGCCCGGCTGTTCCTGTTCGGCGCCCGGGATGTCTGGTTCGTGGTCGGGCTGCCGCTGTTCCTTTATGACATCGCCGGCTTCAGCTTTACCGCCACCGGCACCCTGATGGCGGCCTGGGTGATCGGTTACGGCTTCGTCCAGGCCGGCGCCCCCGCCGTCCTGCGCGCGGGGTCCGGTCTGCGCGGCCTGAGCTGGATTGTCCTGCTCGCCGCCATCCCCTTCGCCATGGTGCTGCTCGGCCGGACCGGGCTTGACTTCACCGTCATCGTGCTGGCGGGTCTCGCCCTGTTCGGCATCATCTTTGCCGTCAACAGCGCCCTGCACAGCTACCTGATCCTGCGCTATTCGGAACGCGACCATGTGGCGCTCAATGTGGGCTTTTATTATATGGCCAATGCGGCGGGACGGCTGCTGGGCACGATCCTGTCCGGCCTCGCCTATCAGTGGGGCGGGCTCATGGTCTGCCTGCTGGTCTCCGGCGCCATGCTGCTGATGGCCGCCCTGTTCACCCTGTTCCTGCCCCGCATTCCTCACGCGCAAGCCGCCTGATCCCCCCTTCTCAGATTCCGGCCTCTCTGGCATGGACCTAGGTCTATGCTCCGTCCGTCCTCCTTTTTTGGCACAATGCGGCAACGCACAAAAATGGAGGTAGATAATGTTTGGACTGATGCAGGACCGGCCACTCTTGATTTCATCGCTGGTGACCCACGCGGCGCTCAACCATGGCAGGCGGGAAATCATTTCCAGGACCCTTTCCGGCGACATTCACCGCAGCAGCTATGGCGAAGTGATCCGGCGCGCGGGACAGCTGGCCCATGCCATGGCCAGGCTCGGCATCTCCCCCGGCGATGTGGTCGGCTCGCTGGCCTGGAACGGCTATCGCCACCTGGAAATATACTACTCCATCTCCAGTATGGGCGCGGTGCTCAACACCATCAACCCCCGCCTGTTCGAGGAGCAGCTCACCTACATCATCAATCATGCGGAAAATAAATATCTGTTTGTCGACCTGAGCTTCGTGAAGATGCTGGAAAATATCCGGGACCAGATCCCGGCGGTAAAGGGTTTCATCCTGCTCGCCTCTGCCGATGAGATGCCGGACACGAGCCTGCCCGATGCGATCTGTTACGAGGAGTTGATCGCCGGCGAGCCGGAAAGCTACGACTGGCCCGAGTTCGATGAGAATACCGCCGCGGTACTTTGTTATACCTCCGGGACGACCGGCGATCCCAAAGGCGTACTCTACAGCCACCGCAGCACCATCCTGCATACTTTCTCCCTCACCCAGCAGGAGGTATTCGACATCGGCGGCCGCGACAGCATCCTGCCGGTGGTGCCCATGTTCCATGTCAGCGCCTGGGGCCTGCCCTACGCCGGGGCCATGACCGGGGCCAAGCTGGTGTTTCCCGGCGATGATGCCGGCGGCGAGAATATCCTCAACCTGATCGAGAGCGAGGGCTGCACCAAGGTGCTCGGCGTGCCGACCGTGTGGCTCGGCCTGCTCGATCATGTCAAAAGCCTGCCGTCCCGTGACTATACCGGCCTGCCACTGAAACATTTTCTGATCGGCGGTTCGGCGGTGCCGCGCTCCATGCTGGAGGAACTGGAGCGCAGCTTCGGCGCCACCGTGCTGCAGGTCTGGGGCATGACCGAGATGAGCCCGATCGGCACCGTCGCCCACCTGCTGCCCGAGCATGAAGGCCTTTCCGACGACGAGAAAATGGCCCGCAAGCTGACCCAGGGCCGGGTCGCCTTCGGCATCGACATAAAGATTATCGACGAAGACGGCCAGGAGCTGCCGCGGGACGGCGAAAGCTTCGGCCGGCTGATGGTGCGCGGTCCCTGGATCACCAAGGGCTATTTCCGCCGCGATGACGTGACGGTGCTGGACGAAGACGGCTGGTTCGATACCGGCGACGTCTCCACCATCGACCCGGACGGCTATATGACCATTGTCGACCGTTCCAAGGATGTCATCAAGTCCGGCGGCGAATGGATCTCCTCCATCGACCTGGAGAATGCCGCCGTCGGCCATCCGGACATTTCCGAGGCCGCGGTGATCGGTCTGCCGCACAGCAAATGGCAGGAGCGGCCGCTGCTGATCTGTGTCGCCGTCCCGGGCAAAAGCCCGACCAGGCAGGAGGTGCTGGATTACCTCTCGGACCGAATCGTCAAATGGTGGATGCCCGACGAGGTGGAGTTCATCGACGAAATGCCCCATACCGCCACCGGCAAGATCCAGAAAATGCAGCTTCGAGCCATGTTCAGGGGACGTACTCTGGGATGATTTCTGTCATCATAACGCCATAAAATTTTCCGCCCGGTGTCATATTTGCCTGATAGGAATAACCTGTATCAGGCAAAAGGGTAAGAATCATTGCTGAAAGAAAACAAGCGTAAGTACAGGTCGCTGTTCCTCTCTGATATTCACCTCGGCACCAAGGGGTGCAAGGCCGAATATCTTCTCGAATTCCTCAAATATCATGACGCGGACACCATTTACCTGGTTGGCGATATCGTCGACGGCTGGCGCCTGCAAAAGGGCTGGTACTGGCCCCAGGCCCATAACGACGTGGTGCAGAAAATGCTGCGCAAGGTGCGCAAGGGCGCGACCATGTATTATGTTACCGGCAACCATGACGAATTCCTGCGCGACTATCTCGGCAGCCACCTCGGCGGTATCGAAGTGGTCAACGAGGTGATCCATGAGGACGCCAACGGCAAGAAATACCTGGTGGTGCACGGCGACGCCTATGACGGCGTGATCCTCAATGCCAAATGGCTCGCCAGGCTCGGCGACTGGGCCTATGAGACCGCCCTGAAGCTCAACAACTTATACAATTTCTGCCGCCGCAAGCTGGGCTTCGGCTACTGGTCGCTCAGCGCCTACCTCAAGCTCAAGGTCAAGAATGCGGTCAAATTCATGACCGATTTCGAGGACATCCTGGCCCAGGAAGCCCGCAAACGGGAGCTGGACGGCGTCATCTGCGGCCATATCCACCACGCCCAGATCAAGATGATCGACGAGGTTGTCTATATGAATGACGGCGACTGGGTGGAAAGCTGTACCGCGCTGGTGGAAAATATCGACGGCACCTTCGAGATCATCAACTGGGCCGAAGAACGCAAAGCCATGCTCAACCTGGATAAAGACATAAAGAAAAGCAAAAACAAAGAAGAAGAAAAAGACATGGAAACCCTGGTGGCCTGATGAAGATATTGATTGTTACCGACGCCGCCCCGCCCCAGGTCAACGGTGTCGTCCGCACCCTGACCCAGCTGCAGACCGAATGCGCCGAGCTCGGCCATCAGGTTGATTTTATCACCCCCGGCGACTGCTTCACCCTGCCCAACCCGCTGTACCCGGAGGTGCGCCTCAGCCTGTTTGCGGCCAAAAACATCCGCGACTATCTTGACCGGGAGCAGCCGGACGCCGTTCATATCGCCACCGAAGGACCGCTGGGATGCGCCGCCCGCCGCGTCTGCATCAAGGAAAATCTGGCCTTTACCACCAGCTATCACACCAATTTCCCGACCTATTTCTACCAGAAAATGCGCGTTCCGCGCGCCCTCAGCTACAAAGTGATCCGCTGGTTCCATAACGCCTCTGCCGGCGTCATGGTTGCCACCGAAGCGGTCAAACAGGAACTCAGGGATTTCAACATCACCAACCTGATGGACTGGACCCGCGGCGTCGATACCAGTCTGTTCCGCCCGACCGGGGAAAAGATCATGGAGCTCAAAGGTCCGGTCTATATCCATGTGGGCCGGGTGTCGCTGGAAAAGAATATCAACGAGTTCCTCGACCTGGATCTGGACGGCACCAAGGTGGTGATCGGCGGCGGCCCGGATCTGGAGAACCTGAAAAAGAAATATCCCGACGCCATCTTCACCGGCCCCAAATTCGGCGAGGAACTGGTCCAATATTATAACCTCGGCGATGTGTTCGTCTTCCCGAGCCGGTTCGACACTTTCGGCCTGGTGCTGCTGGAAGCGCTGGCCTGCGGCGTGCCGGTGGCCGCCTATCCCGTCAACGGACCCATCGACGTCATTGGCGACAGCGGTGCCGGCGTCCTCGACCATGACCTCCGGAAGGCCGTGGAAGGCGCGCTCAAAATTTCCCCCGATTTTTGCCGTGAATATGCCAGCAGCTTCTCCTGGCAAAATTGCGCCCAGCAGTTCCTCGACAACCTGGTGCTGATCGGGGATACCCGGAAAGCAGCCTAGGAACTCTCCAGACAGATTCCTGTGATTTCTTTTGCGAGATTCAGGGCCTGCTCTCTGCTCTCCTCCAGAACCATAAAGTTCAGATGCTGTCCTCCGGTCGGCTGCAGGAATACCGCGCCATACTCTCTCTCCGGTCGTTTTAACAGCCAGCTCCCGAGGGCCGCAATAATGTCCGGAAAAGGCCGGGCATGGCGGCCATACAGATATTTCTGGACGCAGACTGCAGCCCCCGGTTTCTCGGAAAATCTCAACCGGTTTAACAGGGTCATGGGGATAGACACCCCGCCCCAGCGGGCATTGCATTCGATCCAGTGAATCTTGCCCCCACCCGCCTCTTCTGCCAGAACGATGGCGTCAAAACTGATTCGTCCGAAATAATTCAGAAACTGAAAAAGCAGCGCCAGCCGTTGTCCCTGTTCAAGCAGGCTTGCCATGATTTCTTCCGGCAAGCGAGCCGGTTCGGCCCCAACGAATTCACCGCGGTCGCCAATGAGAAACTGATTAAAAACGCCTTCAATCACAGGCGGACCTTCCTTCGCGTCAGGAATCCACACCTGGACCGAAGGATTGTCCGTCACCGGCTGCTCCCAGACGCAAAGCAATATCGGGAACTGGTGACGCCAGCCGATATTTATCAGATGGGCCTGCAACTGAAGTTGGATCTCCTCCAGACTGTGCCCGTTGAATCTGTCGCTGGGAAACAAAAGGTTTCCCATCGACCCGCCGCTATTGGTCAGTTTGACCATCAGATGTTTATTTTCCCCGGCCAGTTTCCTGATATGGGCGGCTGCGGCAGACAGGTTATATTCAGCAAAGGTTGGCGGCAGCGCCTGAGGACCGATCACCTCCCTGACGCGCTCTGCAAACCACAATTTGTCATTCGCCAGCCTGCTCAAGTCCGGCAGGGGACCGGCTACCCGGATGGTCTCTTCGGACTCCCTGGCCAGAGATCGGGCCAGGGACCAGGCGTCCCCTGTGCTGATGAAAGGCACAAGATTTAATCCCCCTGCCTCCCGCGTCCGTTTAACCAGGCGCTCCATTATTGCCGGATCGCGAATACATTTTGCCGCGAGTGTTTCTGCCTTTTGTCCCTTTCGGGAAGTCAGTTGCAGGATTTCAGGGGTGCCGAGAGCAGGGAATTCCCGGAGATAGCGTTCATAATTTCTGTCCCGATCACGGGACAATAAGTAGAAATCCCCGTCGCCCGCCAAGGCCAGGGAGCGATATTCGAAATCCCTGGCGCCTTCCTCGGTGGTCAACAGGATGTCACGATGATCTTCAAAGAAGACGCTGGGACCGGAACTCCAGCCCGACACCACGCCTTCCCCGACAAACAAACCCGCATCAAACTGCGGATTTTCCGCCAGCATTTTTTTCGCAAGCTCCCTGACCTTGCTGCGGGCCTTCTCGGGCAAACAAAAATCGTAAGAGGGCACAACTGGCCAGGGAGCAGAACACTCTGTTCCTGCAGGTTTCGTAGCCATTATTCAGGTGTCTGGGATTGCCCGGCAACCCCAGACCAGGAAGGGGCGACCTTCCGCCAGTATTCCAATCGCTCGAGAAGTTTTTTGGTATCCTCCTCATCCAGCCCCCCCATGGCGCCGAACAGTTCACCGCATTCAGAAACATGATCTGACATATGATCAACACGAGTGACAAAATCAGAGGCCCTCTGGTCCGATTGAAAATCCTCGTCCGGCGCATCCATAACATCGGCAACGAGCCGCAAACCCTCCTTATGATCCCTGTACATTTCCTCCACCTCTTCCTCGTCCAGAAAAGCTTTGAGGGCAGGATAGAAATCTTCCTCTTCAAAAGCGATGTGGGCGCCGGCCTCGCGGTTCAATTGTTGAGCCTGATGGCGGGCGCCTTCCCAATCCCGCGCCACAAGCCTTTCCCGAAGCGAATGCAGGCCCCGACCGAGAAGTGCATGGTCTTCCCGGAACGCGTCAAAAAGTTTCTGCTTGCTGTTAGGTGTCATGGTCGCCTCCACTATATGTTATTATCATAGACGGCATAAGATTCCCAGCAATGACCAGGATCAAGCAATGTGCAGATTATACGGGTTTATGGCGACAGAACCGACCAAGGTGGAATGCACCCTGGTCCATTCCCAGAATGCCCTGATGGCACAAAGTCGAAGCGACCTCAAAGGATACAGCCATAGCCACGGTTGGGGCCTGGCTGCCTACCAGAATCATATTCCCGAGACGGAACGACAGGCCTGGGCCGCCTATCACGGCGAACATTTCCAGCGGGCGGCGACAAAGGTTTATGCCCATACGGTCATCGCCCATGTCCGCCGGGCTACTGTCGGCGGGGCCAAACTGGAAAACACCCACCCCTTCTGTGACGGAAGGTGGGTTTTCGCCCACAATGGAACGGTGCCCAACTTCGACCAGGTCAGAGAAAAAATTCTCCTCGCCACGGCGCCGGAGCACCGGAATCAAATCAAGGGTGAAACCGACAGCGAACATCTTTTCCGCTATGCCCGTACCCTGATTGACAGAGAGGAAAAGCCGGAAATCTCCCGAATTGTCAGAAAGGTCGTCCAGGATGCGGAATCCTGGGCATTGGAGATTGACCCTGAGGCCCGACCCGGCTTAAATATTATATTGTCAAACGGTGAAGAACTGGCCGGATCCAGGCTTGGCAGATCACTTGTATTTGTCGTCCGGAGTGGTCTCTACGATTGTGAAATATGCGGATTTCCCCATATCCATCATGATCCTTCAAAAGACTACAAGGCCATTATCATTGCTTCGGAACCCCTGACCCATGAAAAATGGACGGAAGTCCCGGAAAGGTCCATATGGAAGGCAGAACTGGAAAAACCCCTGTTGAAAATTACGCCACTTGATCCATGACAATGAAATCCCCACGTCAGAGTCGGAAAGTGGTAAAAAACGCAAAGGAGCAAATACCATGGAACAACCCATCCAGATTGTGTTCGACAGTCTTGACGCCAGCCCGGCAATGGAACAGCAGATCAAGGAAAAAAGTACCAAGCTGGAGCGCTTTTTTCGCCATATGACAGATGCCAAGGTGATTGTTTCCAAAAATCATAAACACCACGTCAAGGGTAATGAATTTCACGTCACCATCGAGGTCAACGTGCCAGGCAAGAAACTGGTGGTCAGCAAGGCCCCCGGCACCCACGAGCGCCACGAAGAACTTCTGCCGACCCTGAACGACGCCTTCAATGCCATGGCCCGCCAGCTTGAAGAATATGCCCGCAAGCTTCGCGGTGAAATCAAGCATCACGAGATGCCCCCCCAGGGCCGTATCAGCAAACTCCTGCCCGAAGAGGGATACGGATTCATCTCAATGACAGACGGACGGGAAATCTACTTTCACCGCAACAGTGTCATTGGAGAGGGATTTGATGCCCTGACGGAAGGCTGTGCGGTGAGGGTCGTCGTGGACAGTGAGGAAAGTGATCAGGGTCCCCAGGCCAGCACGGTCGAGGCGACCGGAGAGCTTAAATTCGTCGACGAGCCAGAGCGGCAGGGCAGCGGACGCTAACGCCGGCCGGATCAGAGGTCGAGGGTGACCTGAGCAAACCTCATTCCACGAAAGGGAAAGGTCTGGACAAAATGTCTACCTTTCCCTAAATAACTTATCTTACACTTTGGAATTATTTTAACAGGGAGTTCCCAGATGTCAGATGTACGGCATTCGCGACTTATTATTCTAGGTTCCGGTCCCGCCGGATATACCGCTGCCATTTATGCAGCCCGTGCCATGCTGGAACCCCTTCTGATCCAGGGCATGCAGCCCGGCGGTCAGCTCACCACCACCACCGACGTGGAAAACTATCCCGGCTTTGCCGACGTGATCCAGGGTCCCTGGCTGATGGAACAGATGCAGAAGCAGGCCGAACATGTGGGTACCGAGATGGTGGCCGACTATATCATCGATGTGGACTTCTCGAAAAAGCCTTACACCCTCAAGGGCGACAGCGGCCAGGTTTACACCTGTGACTCGCTGATCATCTGCACCGGCGCCCAGGCCCGCTGGCTCGGCAATCCCAGCGAGGAAAAATTCAAGGGCTTTGGCGTTTCCGCCTGCGCCACCTGTGACGGTTTCTTCTATCGCAACAAGGAAGTGGCGGTAATCGGCGGCGGCAACACTGCCGTTGAGGAGGCCCTGTTCCTGACCAACTTCGCCAGCAAGGTGACCCTGATCCACCGCCGCGACGAGCTGCGGGCCGAGAAAATCCTGCAGGACCGCCTGCTCGCCCATGAAAAGATCGAAGTGATTTGGGATCACGAACTGGACGAAGTTCTCGGCGACGAGAATCCGCTTGGCGTGACCGGCGTGCGCCTGAAAAGCACCAAGACCGGCGAAACCCGGGAAATTCCGATCCACGGCCTGTTCATCGCCATCGGCCATGCCCCGGCGACCGAACTGTTTAAAGGCAAGCTCGACATGAAGGACAACGGCTATCTGATCACCGCGCCGGACAGTACCAAGACCAGCATGGAAGGCGTTTATGCCGCCGGTGACGTGACCGATGATATCTTCCGCCAGGCAGTCACTTCCGCCGGCATGGGCTGCATGGCGGCCCTGGAAGCGGAAAAATATCTCGCACATTAATTGCCAGACAGATTGCCCATCCAAAGGAGGCCCTCACCGGCCTCCTTTTTTATGAGCTACTCTCTGCTTCACATTGACCGCTACAGGCTGTCCCGCTACAGTTTAGCTTCATCAAAATATAACAGAGGGATATGTCATGAACTCCACCCGGCTCAAGTGCCTGGTCCTGCTGCCTTTGGCTCTGGGCCTTATTTCCTGTAATTCAACTGACGAAACAATGAACGACCAAACCACCGAGACAGCCGTGGCCGGCCCCGAAGCCGCTGCGGTTACTGCCGAACATCCGCTGCTGGCCGAATGGACCGGCCCTTACCAGGGCGTGCCCGCCTTCGACAAGATGGACGAGATGCTGCCGCACCTGAAGGACGACCTGCGCCAGGGCATGGCCGACAATCTGGCGGAGATCGACGCCATCGCCAACAGCACCGAAGCCCCCACTTTCGAGAACACCATCGTCGCCCTGGAGCGCACCGGCAAGCCGCTGGACCGGCTGTTCAGCTACTGGGGGATCTGGTCAAGCAATATGTCCAGCCCCGAATTCCGCGACATCCAGAAGGAAATGGTGCCGGAACTGTCTGACTTCCAGTCCAAAATCAGGCAGAATGACAAGCTGTTCGCCCGGGTCCGGGCCGTCTATGAAGGGGAGGAAGTGAAAGGCCTGCGCCCCGACCAGAAGCGCCTGGTCAAACTGGTCTATGACGGCTTTGCCCACAATGGCGCTACGCTCGAAGGCGAAGCCAAGGAGCGTTACGCCGCCATCAACAAACGACTGGCCGAACTTTACACCAGCTTCTCCAATCACCTGCTGGCGGACGAGGAAAAATATGTCACCTACCTCACCAAGGACCAGCTGTCCGGCCTGCCGGAGTCGGTGATTGACGCCGCCGCCGCGGCTGCAAAAGCCAGTGGCCGGGACGGCGACTATGCCATCCTCAACACCCGTTCCTCCATGGATCCGTTCCTGACCTTTTCCGACGAACGGGACCTCAGGGAAAAAATCTGGCGCACCTATTACAACCGCGGCGACAACGGCGATGAAAATGACAATAACGCCATCATCGCCGAGATCCTGAACCTGCGGGACGAACGGGTCGGCCTGCTGGGCTATGACAATTACGCCCAGTGGCGGCTTGAGGACCGCATGGCCAAGACCCCCGAGCGCGCTATGGACCTGATGATGAAAGTCTGGCCCGCCGCCATCGCCCGGGTCCATGAGGAAGTGGCCGACATGCAGGATGTCGCCGACCAGGAAGGCGCCGGCATCACCATCGAACCCTGGGATTATCGCTATTACGCCGAAAAAGTCCGCAAGGCCAAATACGACCTGGACAGTGACGAGGTGAAGCAGTACCTGCAGCTCGACAAGCTGCGCGAAGCCATGTTCTATGTGGCCGGCCGCCTGTTTAAGTTCAAATTCACCCCCGTACCGGCAGGATCCGTGCCGGTGTTCCATCCCGATGTGAAAGTCTGGGAAGTCAGCAACCTGGAGACCGGCAAGCATATCGGGCTCTGGTATCTTGATCCCTTCGCCCGCAAGGGCAAGCGCTCCGGCGCCTGGGCCACCAGCTACCGCAGCCACTCCACCATCGACGGGGAGACCAATGTGCTGGGCTCCAACAACAGCAACTTCACCAAAGGTGCGCCTGGCGAACCGGTGCTGATTTCCTGGGATGATGCGGAAACCTATTTCCATGAGTTCGGCCACGCCCTGCATTACCTGTCTTCCAATGTGGACTATCCGACCCTGAACGGCGGGGTCCGGGACTATACCGAATTCCAGTCCCAGTTGCTGGAGAACTGGCTCAGCACCGATGAAGTGATCAATCACTATCTGGTCCATTATGAAACCGGCGAACCGATCCCGGCCGACCTGATCGCCAAGATCAAGAAGGCCGCTACCTTCAACGAGGGCTTCAAGACCACCGAATATCTGGCTTCCGCCATCATCGACATGAAGCTGCATACCATGGACCCGACCGGCATCGACATCGACAAGTTCGAGCGCGAGACGCTGGCTGCGATCCACATGCCCAAGGAACTGCCCATGCGCCACCGCACGCCCCAGTTCGGCCATGCCTTCGCGGGTGAGGGATATTCAGCAGGCTATTACGGTTATCTCTGGGCCGAGGTGCTGACCGCCGATGCGGCCGAAGCCTTCGAACAGGCCCCCGGCGGTTACTATGACGAGGAGCTGGCGGCCAAGCTGGTCAAACATCTGTTTGCCGTGCGTAACGCGGTCGATCCGGAAGAAGCCTACCGCGCCTTCCGCGGCCGCGATGCCGAGGTGGCGCCACTGATGCGCTCCCGCGGTTTTCCCGTGACGGAGTAACTGAAACATCCTCCCCCTGTTCCGACAGGGGGAGCCCCTTACGAAAGGAACCGGCCATGAAACCGAAAACACCGCAGCAAGTCTTCGACCTTTACGACGAATATTGCCACGGCTACATGGACAGGCGAAGTTTCATGAACAAGCTCACCACCTATGCGGTCGGCGGGGTGACCATGGCGGCGCTGCTGGAAAGCGTCATGCCGGACTATGCCAGCGCCCAGGAAGTGGCCGAGGATGATAACCGGATCGTCTCACAACGTATCACCTATCCTTCGCCCAAAGGGGCCGGCACCATGGGCGGGCTTTATGTGCGCCCGGCAACAGTTGCCGGCAAGCTTCCCGGCATTGTGGTGATCCATGAGAACCGGGGACTCAATCCCTATGTGGAGGATGTCGCCCGCCGGGCGGCGCTTGGCGGTTATCAGGTGCTGGCCCCCGATGCGCTCTATCCCCTCGGCGGCTATCCCGGCAACGATGACGACGGCCGGTCGATGCAGCGCAAACGGGATCCGAACAAGATGTTTGAAGATTTCGTCGCCGCCGTCCGCTACCTGCAAAGCCGCGAGGACAGTACCGGCAAGGTCGGCTGTGTCGGCTTCTGTTACGGCGGCGGGGTGTCGAACCTGCTGGCCGCCCGCCTCCCGGACCTGGCGGCCGCTGTCCCATTCTATGGCCGGGTGCCGCCGCTTGACGAAGTGGCCAATATCAGGGCCCCGCTGATGATCCACTATGCCGGGCTCGACAAGCGCATCAATGACGGCTGGCCCGGCTATGAGGAAGCGCTGAGACAACACGGCAAGAACTATGTCATGTATATGTATGACGGGGTCAATCACGGCTTCCACAATTATTCCACCGGCCGCTATGATGCCAAGGCCGCCGCCCTTGCCTGGGACCGAACTATGGGATTTTTCAAGGAACACCTGGGATAATATCGGGCGGAAATATTCCGGCTTAAAAGATTCCCATCGAAAAAAGCCTGCATGAATACTCTCATGCAGGCCGTCAAGTTGGGACTTTGGAAGCTTGTCAGAAGGCGTATTTGGTGGAGAGTTGAACGCGGCTCATATTCCCTGACAGGCCGTTCTCAAGCTCACGTTCCGCATACATATATTCGATGCCCACATCCAGCTTGGGTACCGGGGAGTAGATATAGTTGGCGTGAATGCTCATGGCATTGTCGGTCACGCCGGTGCCGGTATAGGCGGTCGGGTTATCGGCCTTGAAGTAACTGAAGGTGATGTTGGAGCGGGATTTTTCGCCCCAGAAGTGACGATAGGAGGCAAAGCCGCTGATGGTGCCGATGGTCTCCAGTTCACCCATGGCGTTGACCGCCGCGGCATTGACCGTATTCAGGGCCACATAGCGGCCAAGGCCTTCACCGGCAGTGATCATGAAGCGGAAGTCATCCTTCTGGGCCACCTTGATCTTGCCGGACAGGGAGACACCGTAGCCCACCGCACTGTCGTCGTCAGGAACATCCAGCGTGCCCTGGTCGATGGTCAGGCTGCGCAGGATACCGGCGATGGTTACCTGGCCCCAGTCTTCCTTCAGATTGTAACGGGCGACCAGATCGGGAACAGGATCGGTCCCCGGCAGGACGCGGGCGCCTGCGCCACTTGGAGTGCTGGGAGTACCTGTCACGGTGGTTTCCGGCTGCTCAAGGGCAATCTGGAACGGACCGTTGGTATAGCGCAGCATGGCCTGGCGGACGAAGACCGTGCCCTCCGCCGGACCGACGAAGTCGAGGTTTTCAGCCAGGGCCCCCACATCCTGGAAGGTGGACCAGGTCTGGCCGAAGGTCCAGTTGTCATAGCTGATAATGGCCTGGCGCAGGCGCGGTGAATAGCCGTTGGTGGTGCGCTCGTCACCGTCGTTGGTGGTCTGGAAGTCCATTTCCAGGAGTGTTTTCACAACACCGTCGCCAGCCGGCGTGCTGGTGGCGAAATTAATTCGAGTCTCGCGCGGGTTGAAGTCGGTTACGGTTTCACGGTCCCCGGCAGCATTCACTGTGGTCAGGCCCGGAATATAGAAGTCGCGGCCCAGGTTGTTACTGGCCGGCGCACCGTCCGAGTAGCTGCTGACCATGGCGTCAAGCTTCACATAGCCGCCGATCTTGATATTGGTGCTGCCGACCATAAAGCCGTCGGTTTTGGCCTTTTCCTTGTCCGGCAGGGACGGCGGCGGCGGGGCCTTGGCCATTTCCTCTGTTTTCGTCAGCCGCTCGGCCTGCTTGACGATCTCCTTGTCCTGCTCGCTGAGCTTGGAGTCCTGACTATCCAGTTTCTTGAGGATTTTATCCAGCGCCGCTTCCAGCTTGTCGAGGCGCTCCTCGACAGTCTGCGCATTGGCGGTAACGGCGGGTAGAGACACCAGCATGGTGCCGGACAATAACAATACTTTTGTGATTTTTGTTAAACCAGGCATTTGATCCTCCCAAATCAAGTCGAATTTCATTTACGTAAAACCATACTGGGGTGTTTTACTTAACAAAATCATAATCCCGACCTTTTCTTACTGTCTATGCGACCTCTGTCGTACGACCTATGTCTTATGGCGAAAAAACAGCCTCTGAAGGATATTTTAGCAAAGCCAAACATTAAGGAGTCGCACATGTCGTCACCTGCCCCCTCGACATTGAAAGAAATCTACCCCGTTCCCGCTGCAACCCGGGAAAACACACTGTGTACCGACAAGGATTATGAAACCCTTTACCAGTGGTCGGTGGAGGATCCGGAAGGCTTCTGGCGCAGGCAGAAAGACCGGATTTCCTGGTTCGAAGATCCCGGCCTCATCAAGAACACCTCCTTTGAGGGGGATGTGTCCATCAAATGGTTCGAGGACGGTACGCTCAATGCCAGCTACAACTGCATTGACCGCCACCTGGACAAGCACGGCGATGAGATCGCCCTGATCTTTGAAGGGGACGACCCGTCCGTGGACCAGAACGTCACCTACCGGGAACTGCACGGCCATGTCTGCCGCTTTGCCAACGTGCTGAAAGCCCAGGGTGTGAAAAAGGGCGACCGGGTCACCATCTACATGCCGATGATCCTGGACACGGTCTATGCCATGCTGGCCTGTGCCCGCATCGGCGCCGTGCATTCCGTCGTCTTCGGCGGCTTCTCTTCCGAAGCCATCGCCGGTCGCCTCGATGACTGCCAGTCCCGGTTTGTCATTACCACCGACGAAGGCCTGCGCGGCGGCCGTAAAATTCCCCTCAAGGCCAATGTGGATGACGCCATTGCCCGACTGGCGTCCGAGTTCGGCGGCAGCGTCGACAAGGTGCTGGTGGTCCGCCACACCGGCGGCGACGTGGCGTTCAATGCGGACCGGGATGTCTGGTACCATGAAGCCGCCGAAACCGTCGATGCCGATTGTCCGCCGGAACCGATGAATGCGGAAGACCCGCTGTTCATCCTCTATACCTCCGGCTCCACCGGCCAGCCGAAAGGGGTGCTGCATACCACCGGCGGCTACATGGTTTATACGTCCATGACCCACGAATATATCTTCGACTATAAGCCGGGGGAGGTTTACTGGTGCACCGCCGATGTGGGCTGGATCACCGGTCACAGCTACATCGTCTACGGCCCGCTGGCCAACCGGGCCACTTCCCTGGTGTTTGAAGGGGTGCCCAGCTATCCCGATGCCTCCCGCTTCTGGCAGATCGTGGACAAGCACCAGGTCAATATCTTTTATACCGCCCCCACTGCCATCCGCGCCCTGATGCGCGAAGGCGACGATCTGGTGAAAAAGTCCAGCCGCAGTTCCCTCCGCCTGCTGGGCTCGGTGGGCGAGCCGATCAATCCCGAAGCCTGGAACTGGTATCATAATGTGGTTGGCGACGCCCGCTGCCCGATTGTCGATACCTGGTGGCAGACGGAAACCGGCGGTGTGCTGATCACGCCGCTGCCGGGCGCGACCGACCTGAAACCCGGGTCCGCCACCCGCCCCTTCTTCGGGATCAGGCCGGCGCTGGTGGATACCGACGGCAATCTCCTCGACGGTGCCACCGAAGGCAACCTGGTGATGCTGGACAGCTGGCCCGGCCAGATGCGCACCGTCTACGGCGACCATGAGCGCTTTATCCAGACCTATTTCAGCACCTACAAAGGCATGTATTTCACCGGCGACGGCTGTCGCCGCGATGAAGACGACTACTACTGGATTACCGGTCGCGTCGACGACGTCATCAATGTGTCCGGCCACCGCATGGGCACGGCCGAGATCGAAAGCGCGCTGGTGGCTCATGACCTGGTGTCCGAAGCCGCTGTGGTCGGCTATCCCCACGACCTGAAGGGTCAGGGCATCTATGCCTATGTGACCTGCAATGCCGGCGTGGAACCGACCGACGAACTGAGGAAGGAACTGGTCAAATGGGTGCGCGCAGAGATCGGCCCCATTGCCTCGCCGGACATGATCCAGTTCGCCCCCGGACTGCCCAAGACCAGATCCGGCAAGATCATGCGCCGCATCCTGCGGAAGATCGCGGAAAACGAGTTCGGCAGCCTGGGCGATACGTCCACGCTTGCAGATCCGTCAATTGTTGATATCCTGATCGAGAACCGCCAGAATAAATAGGACGAAGGCGTTACGGCAATGTTACCAACAGTGCTTATCGCAGATGATCACCCTCTGTTCAGGGACGCCCTGAAACAGGCGATCAAACCCGTTCTGCAGGAACACAAGACTGTTGAAGCCAGTAATCTCGCTGAGGCGCGGGAATGGATGCAACAGGGCGATATCTCCCTGTTGCTGCTGGATCTGCACATGTCGGACAGCCACGGCTTTGTCGGCCTGATTGAATTCCGCCAGGAATTCCCCTCGGTGCCGATCATCGTTGTTTCCGCCAGCGAAGAGCCGGAGATTATCGCCCGGGCCATTGAGTTCGGCGCCTCCGGCTTTATTCCCAAATCCTCTTCCCTGGAGCAAATGTCCAGCGCCATCGACGCCATCATGCAGGGGGACATCTGGACCCCGGATCATATCGACCTGGACAATGTGAATTTCGACAAGGAACAGTCGGAAACCAACCAGAAGCTCAAGCAGCTGACCGGCGCCCAGCTCAAGGTCCTGCATGCCGTGGTCCGCGGCCTGCTCAATAAACAGATCGCCCATGAACTGGGCATCACCGAAGCCACCGTCAAGGCGCACCTCACCGCCATCTTCCGCAAACTGGATGTGATCAACCGCACCCAGGCCGTCATGGTCGCGCAGGGACTGGATATCGAGCGCGCCATGCTCGACGTGGACTGAAAATTATCCCTTCAGACTATTTTGCAGAAGCGCCCTCAAGGCCGCCGGCGCCACCGGTTTCGACAAGACCGGAAGATCGGTGGCCAGGCTTCTGAGCGCGCTTTCCTGCCGTTCCGCCGTCACCAGAATGGCCGGTGGCCGTTCCTCCCAGCGAACACAAAGCTGGTTGAACAGAGCCGGACCGGTATCCCCGTCATCCAGCTGCAGATCCAGCAGCACAATGTCGGGAACCGGACGGTCTTCCTGCCAGAAGCTCTCCGCTTCCGTACGGTCGGCCGCCAGCAATACTTCCGCCCCCCAGCGTTCCAGCAGAGTTTTCAGAGCGTCCAGAATGGCCTTGTCATTGTCCACGCAGAGGATCAACCGGTCCATCAGGAAACGCTGCTTGGGGCGCACCGGCCGAGTGACGGTTTTTATCTCCCCCTCCCCGACCAGGGGCAGGGTAACGGCAAAACAGCTTCCTCTGCCCAGCGTCGAGGAAACCTGGATGCGGTGGCCGAGAATGCGGACAATACGATCGCAGATGGCAAGGCCGAGGCCAAGACCGGCCTCCGTGCCCGGCACATCTTTCAGGCGTTCGAATTCATTGAAAACGCTGTCTATCTTGTCTTCGGGAATGCCGATACCGGTGTCATAGACATAGACGGTGATTTCCTCGCCCCGCTTCCGGCACCCCACGAGAATGCGCCCGCTGCCGGTATAGCGCACGGCATTGGAAATCAGGTTCTGCAGGACCGAAAACAGCAGGCCCTTGTCGCTTTGCACGAAGGCATTTGTCGGCACATAGCGGATATCGAGGTTTTTCTGGCCGGCAATAATGGAGAAGTCGCTGACCAGGTCGTCGAGGATATCATGCAGGGCAAAACGACTGATATTCGGCTTGATCCCGCCGGCGTCCAGCTTGGAAATATCCAGCAGAGCGCGGATCAACTGGTCGGCAGACTGGATGGAGCTGTCCAGCTTGCCGGCGATATCCAGGGCGTCCGGCATATGGTCCCGCACATCCTCGGTCAGGGCATGGGTGAACAGGCGCGCGGCATTCAGGGGCTGCAACAGGTCGTGACTGGCCGCCGCCAGGAATTTGGTTTTCGACTGGGTCGCCGCTTCGGCCAGTTGCTTGGCCTTGACCAGCTCCACATTCACCCGGCTCAGCTCGCTGGTCCGTTCGATCACCCGCTGTTCCAGGGTGATATTGGTTTTCTGCAAGGCCTGTTCAGCGTGAAAGCGGGCGGAAATATCCTGGTAGATGACAAAATAGCCGGTGACCTCACCCTCCTGGAACTGGGGCACATAGTTGACCTGGAACTGGACGGCTCTGCCCTCATGGTTCAGGAGTTCCAGGTCAAAGTTCACACTTTCCCCGGTCATGGCCTGCATGATATAGGGCAGCCGGAACTCAAAATCCTGTTGCGCCAGAAACTCGCTGATATGGTGACCGAGCAGGGTCTCCTGGTGCCCGTCGCCATACCATTCCAGATAGGCCTTGTTGGCAAATTTGAGGACAAGTTCCCGGTCGATGAAGGCGATCAACGCCGGGACGTTATCTGTGTAAAAGCGGATACTGCGTTCACTTTCCATCAGCGCCTGTTCGATGCGCTTGCTTTCGGTGACGTCGGTGAAGCTGGTGACATAGTTGCCGAACGGCATGGGCCGGCCTTCAATATTGATGACCCGGCCATCCTTGCGGATGCGCTGGTAATTGTGATGTTTGCGCATCTTCAGATGCTCGATGCGCTTGCGGATAAAAATTTCCACCTCTTCGCCGTGGGTTACCCCGTTTTCGGCATTGAACCGCAGCACTTCCTCGATGGGCATGCCCGGCCGGATGAAACCCTCCGGAAACTCAAACATTTCCAGATAGCGTTTATTCCAGGCCACCAGTTCCAGTTCCTTGTTTACCACCGAAACCCCCTGGATCAGGTTGTCCAGCGTCGATTGCAGCAGTTCCTGGGTGAACTGCAGCTTCTGGTGGGTTTCGTCCAGAACGGTGGCAATATCCTCAATCTCCAGGTTGCCCTTGGTCAGGGCCGACCCGACGATAATCCGGGCCGACGCCGCGCCCATCACACGGGCCACCTGCTTTTCGGCAAACCGCGCCAGGTCCGCATCCACCGGATTATTGTCATAAAGCAGTTGCCCGTTGATGGTTTCATAGGCGGCAAAGGCTTCTTCGGTTTTCTCCCGCCCCAGCGAGCGCTCGATCAAAACCCTGAGATCGGCAATGGTCGCCTGGCTCTTCATGGGGCCGGTCTGGCTGTAACCGCTACTGCCGCCGACGAAACTGCTCGACTGCACCCGGTCCACAATCCTCTGCTCGGCATTGAACGAACCCAGGATGTACAACACAATATTGCCGCTCAGGGTCCAGATCATGCCGTGGGTGAGATGGTCAAAACCGTCAAGCCCGAGAAAAGCCTGCGGATCCAGCAGGGGAACGGACTGACGAATAGCCTCGACCACGCTGTCACCGAAATAGGCGGGCAGGATCAGGGTGTAAAGCCACATCACCAGGCCGTAGGCCAAGCCGAGCATTACACCGTTGCGGTGCCCGCGCTGCCAATAGAGGCCGCCAATCAGGGCCGGGATAAACTGCATGGCGGCGGCAAAGGACAAGATCCCGAAACTCGCCAGCGTCTCCCCATCCCGGCCGCCGCTGGCATAGGCGCTGGCCAGCAGCATGAGCAACAGAATCACCAGCCGGCGCACCAGAAGATGCCGCCGCCCGATAATCTTGTTGGACAGGGGGCGCAGATATTTGTTGGTCAGCAACAGCGAGATGATCAGGTCATTGGTGATCATGGTGCTGAGCGCCACCGCCGAGACGATCACCATGCCCATGGCCGCGGAAAAGCCGCCGAGGAATACGATTAGCCCGAGCAGATTCTGGTCGTTGCCCAGCGGCAGGGTCAGGACGAACAGGTCCGGGTTGTCCCCGGCTGCCGGACTGTTGAGACCGGCCAGGGCAATGGGAATGGCCATCCCCGAAACTATGATCATCGTGGCAAACAGAACATAGCGACCGATCTGCAGATTCTGCTCCCGCTGGTGCTCGACGACCATGATATGGAACTGCCGCGGCAGACACAGGATGGCGCCCATGGAAATCAGGGTCAGGGTCAGAAACCTCTCCCAGTTAACCGGTTGCATAAAAGGGGAATTCTCAGCTTTAAAGGCAGCTACAAATTCGCCGCGTCCAAACAGGCTGTAAGCGAAAATCGCCACCAGAATCAGGGCCGAGATCTTAAAAGCGCTTTCAAAGGCGATGGCCAGCACCATGCCGCGGTTATGTTCGGTGACCGCCACATGCCGGGTCCCGAACAGAATGGCAAAAGCGCCAAGGATCATGGCAATGACCAGGGTAGTCTGGTTCTCCGACAGATTTTCAAGTCCTGCATTGCCGAGCACAATACTCATGGACATGGTCACCGATTTAAGCTGCAGGGCGATATAGGGCAGCGTCCCCAGCAGGGCAAAAAATGTGACCAGGGCGGCGAGGCTGGTGCTTTTGCCGTAACGGGCGGAAAGGAAATCGGCGATGGAAGTGGAATGATTGGCCTTGCCCCGGTCGATCATCTTGCGGATGATCTTGAAGCCGAACAGCAGCACAATGGCAGGCCCCAGATAAATGGGCAGATATTCCCAGCCGGAGCGGATGGTGTTCCCTACCGCCCCATAGTAGGACCAGCTTGTGAAATAAATACCGAGAGACAGGCCGTAAAGGATATGACGATTGTCATGGGTGAATTTGTCGGCCCGTTTCTGATCGCCGAACCAGGCAATCAGGAACAGGACAATTACATAAACCAGCGCACTAATAATCATGACAGATGCCGTCACACTGTCCCCCGCCGAATGCCATCCCTTTAAAGCTTATATTTCCATAATACGTTCATTTAATTCAATTCGCTAATAAAATGCTACCAGGCCCGCCGGGGCCTGGTAGCTGAAGACTGTGTCCACTTTGATCAGTGGGTGTGTGCTTCGCCGGCGCCGCCGGGCACCCGGATATGTTCCACCAGGTCCTGCACTTCCTGCGGCGGCGCGGAGGTCATCTTGGCCACGACGGTCGCAACCACAAAGTTGATCACCATGCCGATGGTGCCGATCCCTTCCGGGGACACGCCGAACAGCCAATTGTCTTTGTTGTTCAGCTCCGGAGAGACGAACTTGAAGTAGACAATATAGAGGAAGGTAAAGGCCAGGCCGGACAGCATGCCGGCGATGGCGCCTTCCTTGTTCATGCGCGTGGAGAAAATCCCCATCAGGATCGCCGGGAACAGGCTGGCTGCCGCCAGACCGAAGGCAAAGGCCACCACCTGGGCCACAAAGCCCGGCGGATTGATGCCAAGGTAGCCGGCCACACCGATGGCGCAGGCGGCGGCGATGCGGGCATACATCAATTCCTGCTTGTCGGTAATATCGGGCATGAAGGTATTCTTCATCAGGTCATGACTGACCGCCGAGGAAATCACCAGCAACAGACCGGCCGCCGTCGACAGCGCTGCCGCCAGACTACCGGCCGCCACCAGGGCGATCACCCAGTTGGGCAGCTTGGCAATCTCCGGGTTGGCCAGCACCATGATATCCCGGTCCACATAGACTTCGTTGCCGGAATCTGTGGCGGCATTGGTCAATACACGTTCGCCATGGGCGCCACGGGCCTCCCCTTCAAAGGACGGTTTGCCGGCAAATGGTGCCCCGGCGCGATACTGGATAGCGCCGTCGCCGTTTTTATCCATCCAGCCGATCAGGCCGATGTCTTCCCAGTTTTTGAACCAGGCCGGGGTTTCCGTATACTGGGTGTCATTGACTTCATTGATGAAGTTGATCCGGGCAAAAGCGCCGATCGCCGGAGCCGTGGTATAAAGGATCGCAATGAACACCAGCGCCCAGCCGGCCGACTTGCGGGCATCGGATACTTTCGGCACGGTGAAGAAGCGGACAATCACATGGGGAAGCCCGGCTGTACCCACCATCAGCGCCGCCGTGATGGCAAACACATCAATGGTCGATTTGGTGCCGCTGGTATAGGCGGTGAAGCCAAGGTCCGTCAGCACATGGTCCAGCTTGCCCAGTACCGACATTCCCGACCCGTCCATAAGCTGGGAGCCAAGACCGATCTGCGGGATCGGCGTACCGGTAATCAGCATGGAAATGAAGATCGCCGGGACGGTGTAGGCGAAAATCAGCACGCAATATTGCGCCACTTGGGTATAGGTGATGCCTTTCATGCCGCCAAGCACCGCATACATGAACACGATGGCCATACCGATGATCACGCCGAGGTTGATGTCCACTTCGAGGAAGCGGGAGAACACAATCCCCACACCGCGCATCTGGCCGGCCACATAGGTGAAGCTGATAAAAATCAGGCAGATCACCGCCACCAGGCGGGCCGCATCGGAATAATAACGGTCGCCGATAAAGTCCGGCACCGTGAATTTGCCGAATTTACGCAGATAGGGCGCCAGCAGCAGGGCCAGCAGCACGTAACCGCCGGTCCATCCCATCAGGTAAACCGAACCGTCATAGCCGAGGAAGGCGATCAGGCCGGCCATGGAAATAAACGACGCCGCGCTCATCCAGTCGGCCGCGGTTGCCATACCGTTCACCACCGGGTGTACGCCGCCGCCGGCCACATAGAATTCCTTGGTGGAGCCCACGCGGGACCAGATGGCGATACCGATATAGAGGGCAAACGAGAGCCCCACAAAAATATAGGTTAAAGTTTGCAAGTCCATTTTTCGTCTCCCCTACTTATCCACACCGTATTTGGCATCGAGATCTTTCATCAGTTTTGTGTAGACAAAGATCAGGATGACAAAGACGTAAATCGAACCCTGCTGGGCGAACCAGAATCCCAGCTTGAAGCCGAAGAATTCTATGCTGTTCAGTGCATCCACAAACAGGATGCCCGCTCCGAAGGAGACGATAAACCAGATTACAAGTAATTTAAGAAGCAGACTGATGTTGGCTTTCCAATAGCCTGCCGTATCGCGTTGTTTTTCTGCAGAACCTGAGCCTGCATTGTCAGGTGGGGTCATGCTATATCCTCCCTATTGTTAGATTTCAGGACAATAGGAGGATATCAAGGAAGGTCTGTGGCCTGATAGACGACTTTAGTCGTAGACGCCGGCGAGCGGGCCGCCACTAGTAGAGGGGGGCCAGGTCCCCGAGGGTAACGCCTTCTCCCATATGGGAAATCTGCGCCAGAAGAAGTTCGGCACAGGCCAGGGCATCAATCGCCGCATGATGGGCCTTGTAGGCCGGAAGGCCATAGTCTTCTCGGATTTTCCACAGGCGGAGGTCGCCGCTTTTGATGGGTTTGTCAGACCTTTTGCGTTTGCGATATTCAATTTGCAGAGTGTCGACGGACTGGCAGAAAAATTCAGCCGCAAAGATATCCCGGCAGGTTTCCGCCAGGAAGTGGCGTTCAATATCGCTTTTATGGGCCACCAGGACCCTTCCCTTCAGGGCCTTGACGATCTTGCGGAGCGCCTGTTCCCGGGACAATCCCGCCGCCATCACCTCATCATCGGTGATCTGGTGAATCACAGCGCTTTCGCCGGGCACGGCCATCTCCGGCCGGATCAGGAAATGTACCATGGTGGACAGGTCAGCCTGCAGGCCGCGGACAACCACATAACCAACGCTCAGCAACTGGTCGCGGCCTTTTTCCAGGCCGGTGGTCTCGAAATCAAGGGCCAGGAATTCCACGTCCTCTGCCGGTGTATTTTCCGGCATGACCGGCGCCTCCAGATAGTCTCGCAGGTCCGGATCCTGGACCTTTTTCAGGGCGCGGCCGCGCCGAAACCGGTAAATCCATTGCCGGATCATCAGTAGACACCGCCGCCATAATCCCGGGACAGCCGGTCCTGTGCCCGGCGTACGATCTCGAAAGCATCCCGCAAATGTTCCCGCTCCAGCGCCGACAGCTCCTCCGGATTGACGTAATTGTCGGCCTTGTCGCCCCGCTTGATCTGCCGCGCCTGGTGGCGGAAGCGCACCTCGGCGATAAATTCATAGGCGTCGCGCAGGTTGTCGGCATCCTCGGGCATCAGTACTTTTTTCTCCTTCAGCCGGGCCAGCCGTTCCAGGACATTCACCTCCTCGATACCGTGGGCCAGGGCATGGGTGCGGGTAACATCCTGGATCGGCACCACCCCCTGTTTCTTGATGTCAAACTGATCGGCATGTTCCTTGTTGCGCATCAGGGTGAAGCGCCGGAAAAAGCCCAGCGGCACATGGGACTGGCGGGCGTTCTCGGTCAGATGGGCGAGGAAAATCCGGCTTTTCGGCGCCTGCTCGGTGATATGGGCGCGGAGCTGTTCCACCAGCGACATGTCGCCGTAAATACCGCGCAGGTCGAAAAAAATAGTGGCATGCATCACCGCCTTGGGCTCCGGTTCGCTGAACCATCTGTCGAAAGTTTTTTTCCAGTCCGACAGGGGAATCCGCAAGTCGTCATTGCTGGCCATAATATTGCCGCCGCAAAAGACATAACCGGCCGCGTCAAGGTCGGCGCACATTCTCTCGGCCAGTTTTTTGAAATAGTCGCCATGCTCCTCTTCCACATAGTCGTCGGACAACACGAAACCGTTGTCCTGATCCGACAGGGCGGTCTGGTCGCAGCGGGCCAGCGACCCGAACGCCAGCAGGGCATAGGGCACCGGCGGCGGGCCAAGTTCTTTTTCCGCCAGTTCCAGCAGTTTCCGGTGCGCGGCCTCGCCGATGGAGGAAACCACATGGCCGGTCATATCGGCGCTGACCCCGGTCTTCATCAGGCTCAGCACGATGTCCGGCACCGACTTGACCGTCTCGATCACCGCTGCCACGTCTTCCGCTTTCTCGATCCGGGCCGCGTTATAGACCGCGTTGGACGACAGTCGGTTGAGGATGTCGCTGGCACTGACCAGGCCACGCACTTTGCCGCTTTCCTCGACCACCGGCACATGATGAAAATGATGCTGCATCATCGCCAGCAGGGCCTGGATGGCCGGGGTATCAGGCGACAGGGTTTGCGGCGCCGACGTCATGACATTCTGCACCCGGTCCGAAATATCGTGGCCTGTGGCCACGACCCGGCGGCGCAAATCCTTGTCGGTGAAAATTCCTGACAATTTACCCTCTTCAATCACCAGAACGGTGGAGACCTTGCGAGCGGTCATCACCTGGGTCGCCTGCTGGATTGATGTGTCGGGCGACACGGTGACGGGTTCCTTCCGGATCAGGTCCTTCAGCTTGAGACCGAGGAACTGGATTTCCCCGTCGGTCAACTGGCCCTGCAGCCCCCGGCGTTTGGCATCCTCCAGGGCGTGACGCAGCCGGTCCGTTTCGTTGGTGGCGAAAAATGTCATGAAAGCCTTGTACTTCGCCAGCAGGCTCTTGAATTCCTCTTCAGGCAGAGCATAGATCAGGCTGTCTTCAATGGCGGTCACGCCGTTGCGGATGATGCCGTCGCGAAACAGGGAGGGATAGCCGAAGAAACTGCCCTCCCCCAGCCGGGCGGTGAAATTGATTCCCCCTTCATGAAGCTCCACCGCCCCCTTGCGAATCATATAGAGGCTGGTGTTTTTCTGGCCGGGCGTGAGAATGGTGCTGCCCCGGCGGGCATAAGAAATGCTGATTTTGCGGGCAACGGCCGGCAGCAGGTCCTCGGGCATTTCCCGAAAGGGATGATGCTCCGCCAGGAAATTGATGATATCCGCCAGCTCCGCCGTCATGAAAGGCTCCCCGTTATCCTCTGGTTCCAAGTCTATCCCGGGACAATCACGGGACAATTAGACTTTCGCCGTAGGAGTATACATCATTCCGTGCACAGGGGAATTTCGTAAATCAAGTCAAGAAGCTGGCAAGGCACCGCGTAGCAGGGGAGATTCATTGCGCAGCTCAAAAAGCAGGGAAATTCCGGGAACCGAAACGACCCGGGGCTCCCCTTGCCCTCTGCAAATCCGTTTTTTCCAGTCGCTTGTTTATACTTTTTTAGTAATTCCAGACTTTATTCTACATATATAAATTGGAAAATAGGACTGCGGGCTGGCTTCCTGTTTTCCCGTATCTGAACAGAGACCACAGAAGACCGAGAGAATTTTTACCTATGTCAATGCCGACTTTATCTGACCCTTACCTTCCCTCCTCCGCGAATGATGACTATGATGAAATGGCCGCAAAACTGGCCGCGCTCGACCGTTCACAGTCGATCATCGAATTCGATCTCGACGGCACAATTATCACAGCAAACGATAACTTCCTGAAAACAATGGGTTATCGGCTGGAGGAAATAAAGGGCCGGCAACATAGCCTGTTCGTACCTCCGGCAATCAGGGACAGCGCCGAGTACAAGGAACTTTGGAACCGGCTGAGACGGGGCGAAAGCCATTCTGCCGAAGTCATGAGAATTGGCAACAACAAGGAAGTCTGGATTCAGGCCTGCTACAATCCGATTCTGGACCAGAACGGCTCTCCTTACAAGGTCGTCAAATTTGCTACCAACAGAACAGAGGAAGTCCTGATGCACAAGGAAAGTGAGCGCATCAGGCGAATGGCCGACTTTATGCCGGTCAATGTCATGATGTGCGACCCCGAGACCCTGGTCCTGACCTACCTGAATGAAACCAGCATCAAGACCCTTCGCTCCCTGGAACATCTGCTGCCGGTCAAGGCAGATGATATGCTTGGCACCTGTATTGACATATTCCATAAAAACCCCGGGCATCAGCGCAAGTTGCTGGCCGATCCGAACAATCTCCCCTATCGGACAAAAATCAGACTGGGTGATGAAACCCTCGACCTCAACGCCTCGGCAATCATCGATGGCGAAGGCAACTATGTGGCAGCCATGGTGGCCTGGAGTGTTGTAACCAAAAACGTAAAGCTGGCGGATGATTTCGAGACCAATGTCCAGTCCCTGGTGCAGACTGTGGCCTCTTCGGCATCAGAAATGGAAACAACGGCGCAAAATCTTGCCGCCGCGGCAAAACAAACCGATACCCAGTCCACGTCAGTCGCGACAACGACAGAGGAACTGTCAGCTTCGGTCAACGAGATTTCCGGCCAGGTCGCCCATTCCACCAGGATTGTCGATGACGCCGTGCAGGAAGCCCAGAAGTCGGAACAGCTTGTCAACAGCCTGGTTGATGCGGCCTCGAAAATCGGACAGGTAACCTCCCTGATTTCCAGCATTGCCGATCAGACCAAACTGCTCTCCCTCAATGCGACCATCGAAGCGGCCCGCGCCGGGGAAGCCGGCAAGGGATTTGCCGTGGTTGCAGCGGAAGTGAAAACCCTGGCGACCGAGACGGCAAAAGCAACCAGCGAGATCGAGCAGCAGATCAGCGGCATTCAGGACATCAGCCAGACAACGGCGGAAGCCATCAAGCAGATTGCAGGCACGATCGCCACCATCAGCGAAATCAGTACCGCGATTTCCGGCGCGGTTGAAGAACAAACTGCGGCAACAAGTGGAGTCGCCCGGAATATTGCCGATGTCCAAAAAGCCGCGAATGAAACGGGCCAGTCCTCCAGCCGGATGCTGGAAGTCGCACAGGACCTGTCACATAATTCCGATGATCTGCAGAAGAGAGTGACAGAATTTCTGGAAAGCGTGCGGGCGATGTGACCACGCCTTAGCCTATCAGGATCAGATCCCGCACCTGGTCGCTACAGGAACTGCCCGCCGGAAAATTCAATCCGCTGGCCGGTGATCCAGCCCGCTTCCGGCGACAGCAGAAGCGCCACCGCCCCGCCGATATCGTCCGGCAGCCCCGCCCGTCCCAGGGCGGTGTTGTCGGCGACAAACTGGTTGATCTCCGGATTATCGCGTACCACCCCGCCGCCGAAGTCGGTCTCGATGGCGCCGGGCGCCAGCGCATTAACGGTGATTCCACGCGGCCCCAGTTCCTTGGCCATATAGCGGCTGAGCACGTCGATAGCTCCCTTCAATGCCCCGTAGGCGGCATAGCCCGGCAGCGAGAAACGAACCAGTCCGGACGAGATATTGATGATCCGGCCCCCGTCTATCATCAGGGGAAGCAGCTTCTGGGACAGGAAAAACGCCGCCTTGAGATGGATGTTCGTCAGCTGGTCGAACTGTTCTTCGGTCATCTCCATAATCGGGGCGTTGATGCCGATGCCGGCATTATTGACCAGAAAATCAAAATCAGATCGGTTCCAGTTTTCCTGGAGCAGAGTGCTCACGGTTTCTGCAAAAGCAGGAAATGTTCCGCTGTCGGCAACATCCAGCTGCAGAGCCGCAGCCTTGCGGCCTTTGCCTTCAATCTCCGTGGCAACAGCTTCCGCCTCGTCCTTTTTGCTGTAATAGGTCAGAATAATGTCATGGCCCTTGTCCGCCAGGTGCAGGGCCATGCTTTTCCCAAGTCCGCGGCTGCCGCCGGTAATCAAAGCTATGGTCATGTATAATTCCTTTCTGTGTGGATCATACAGAAACAGCCACAAAAGAAACAGTACACATATTCAGCCTGAGTTTTGATTGGAAGTTTTGGATATTGTATGCTGTGATTGGGAACATTTTTATACAGAAAGCGGCATAGTGTTGCAGTCCGGGCCAAGCCTTTCAGGAGCGAGGGGTGAAAAATCATGACGGCTTCCAATATCTACCTGAGCGAGTTCTATCACCTGGCAGAAGACAAGGGTCTCGATGCCCTGGACATGCTGAGGAAAGCCGGCATTGACCGCCATATGGTTGATACGCCGGGAAAGCGTGTCGAGACGGATAAACTGGCTTTTTTTGTGCAGAACCTCATGCATTGCCTCGAGGACGAAGCCATGGGGCTGGCCGAGCACCGGATCCCCATAGGGGCTTTTTTCATGATGGGAAAAATGGCTATCAGCGAACCAACCCTGGGCAAGGCGCTTCTGACGGGAATTCGTTTGTATTCGATGATGACAAACGCATTCCGCATGGAATTGCAGGAACAGGGAAATTATGCCCGGCTAATCTTCCGTTTGAACACTCCCGATCTGGACAAAAATCATCTCCTGGCCGAAATCAACCTGATGGCCTGGCACCGGCTCTCCGCATGGCTGATATCAGAAAACCTGCAGCTCCATGAGATATATTTCGACTATCCCTCCCCAAGGCATGTCGGTGAATATGCCTATCTATTTCCCGGCCAGCACAAATTCTGTGCGGACTATCATGGGTTTTGCTTCCACCGCAACTTCCTGGACCGTGAAATTTCCCAAACTTCCGGCTCGCTGAAGCGATTCATCAAGCGTTGCCCGGAAGTTTTGTTCATCCAGCCCCAGACCGACTTCAGCATCTCCTATGAACTGAAAAAACTCCTCAAGAAAAAGCTGCCTGACGGTATTCCTGTTATCGAAGAAGCTGCCGATACCCTGCATATGACAAAACGGACCTTGATCAGAAAGCTCCGGGATGAGGGAACATCCTATCAGCAGCTCAAAGACCTGGTTCGCAGAGACAAGGCCGTCAAAATGATGACCAGCCGGGCAACCTCCCTCAGCTCGGTTGCCGAGGCCGTGGGCTTTTCAGATCCAGCGGTTTTTTCACGCGCCTTCAAGGGATGGACAGGGGTTTGCCCGCGGGAATACAGGCAAAACCTGGAAGATGTCCCAGCTGTGAATCATGGCTGAGCGCCTCTCCCCAGCCTTGATTTGCATAAATTTCAAATAGTTTTTTTTTGCAAAGTTTTTTGGCACCAACCGCCATTCCCCCCTTTTTTGTCATGCAGTATTTTTGGAAACCAAGCGTAAAAATAACGCTATATAATATAGCAATAATATGCTATATCACATAACAATTAAACGGGAAGCTTCATAAACAATCTACCAGTCTAGGAGGAATCATGAGACAATTACACCACCGTCCCATCCGGGCGCGCGGGACTTTTTATTCTGCCGCAAAACGCTCCCTGCTATTCACCACATGCCTTGGCATCGCTGCTCCGGCGTTTGCCGAAGAATCGGGACTGGCAATCGAGGAGATTGTCATTACGGCCCAGAAACGGACCGAAAGCAGCCAGAGTGTGGCCGCGGCGATTACGGCTATCGGCGGCGATGAGCTGAGCAAAACCAATTTCAACAATGTTGCAGACCTGCAGAATATCGCCCCCAGCGTGCAAATCGGTGAAAGCTTTGGCTTTGCCCAGATCATGGTGCGCGGCGTTGGTACCGACAACCCCTTCGTCGGCGGTGACCCGTCCGTCGCCGTCCATCTTGACGGTGTCGTCATCGGTCAGCCGTCAGCCCAGTTCGGTTCGCTGTTCGATATTGAACGTATCGAGGTCCTGCGCGGCCCGCAGGGCACCCTGTACGGCCGAAACGCCACCGGCGGGTCCGTCAACGTCATTTCCTATAAACCGACCCCGGAAACGACCGGTTACGCCCGTCTGACCGGCGGCAATTACGACCTGATCAAATTCGAAGGCGCCGTTGGCGGCGCCCTGTCCGACACCCTGATGGCCCGCGCCGCTGTGCGATACACCAATCGCGGCGGATACGGCACCAACCTGGTCGACGGCAGCGATATCGATGATGCCGACCAGCTGTCCCTGCGCGGCCAATTGCTGTGGGAACCGACCGAAGATGTCAGCCTGCGGCTCGCCGCCGAGCATCATGAAGAGGACGACCGGAACTATATTCCCAAATTCCGCGGCCCCTCCTATGATCCTGCGCCGCTGCCGGCGCTGGAACCCCAGCCAACCGCCGGGACCAGGGCAACCGATCCGCGTGATATTTACTCCAACGTGAACCTGCAGAACAAGCGGAGCCAGGATTCCTTCAGTGCGGAACTCAATTGGGACATTGATGAGACTTTCTCGCTCACCTCGCTGTCGAACTACCAGACCTTTGAGAAAATTCCGCAGGCTGACTTCGATATGACCGAAGTCGATTTCTACATCTGGTCGGAAAGCTATGAAAGCGACCAGTTCAGCGAGGAACTGCGCCTTAATTTTGAATCAGACCGCCTGCGTGGCCTGATCGGCGCCTATTACTATTACGAAAAACTTGATTCAGACAACCGGCTTGACATTCCGCTGGTGCCGCAGTTCGTGGCCGATAGTACGCCGGTACTGAGCGGTTGTGGCTTTGACGACAATGTGTCCGACCAGATTGTCGGTGCAGACCCTGAGCTGCTCTGCTTCAATTTCCGGGGCACCAGCAAAACCAACGCCTATGCCCTGTTCGGGAACGCCATCTATGACCTGACGGACACTCTCAGCGTGAATGTGGGCGCCCGTTACAGCTATGAAAAGAAAGAAGGCGATACCGACCGCTGGACCGCGCCCGGCGCGCCGGTGCTCACCTTCCAGGACGAAAAGAGCTTTGAGAAATTCACGCCGAACGTCCGTCTCGAATGGCGGGCAAATGACGAGGTCCTCGTCTATGCCGGATATTCCAAAGGGTTCAAAAGCGGTATTTTCCTGACCGGCCAGACCACGCCCGTGCTGGATCCGGAAATCGTGGATGCCTACGAAATCGGCCTGAAAGGGATGTTCATGGATCGCCGGCTGCGGTTTAACGCTGCCGCCTTCTACTATGACTTCACCGACCTGCAGCAGGGACGCAGCGTCCCCGCCGGCACCAGCGGCTTCACGCTGGTCTATGAAAATGCGGCATCGGCTGAAATCAAGGGTATGGAAATGGAGTTCACCTGGCTGGCCAGCGAACATATCCGCATCGACGGCTCCGCCACCTATCTGGACGCCACCTTTGATGATTATGTCACCACTGATCCGTTTGATACAGTATTCCAGCAGCTGGGGCTGATTGATGCGGGTGTGGACCTGTCACAGCAGCTTGCAGGCAACCGCCTGGTGCAGTCCCCCAAATGGTCAGGCCGTCTGGCGGTGACCGTGGACCATGAAATTTCGGACACCGGCTGGCTGGCGGAAGGAACTGTCGCCGTGTCCTATAAGGACCAGGTCTATTTCACCCAGTTCAACCACGACGCCCTGGCCCAGGATGACGTGACCACCATTGATGCCAACGTCCGCTTCAGTTCAGATAATGGCTGGTCGGTCAATCTGTGGGGCCGCAACCTGACCGATGAGACCATTTATGTCGGCACCTTCATCCTGAACAGTTCCCGGACCAACGCCGGCTTCCTGGCGCCGCCGCGGACCTTCGGTGCAACACTGGGATATGAATTCTAGTCCGACTTAATTTTCGAGAGCTGTGAGTCCGGGAAGCCAATATCAGGCTTCCCGGAGTTTTTGTAGAAACCGTCCATTGGGCCGATAAAAGAATCCCCCGAGCCAGTGACCGGCCAGCCAAGACAAAAATAGGCCGGCGTGACGCAGGAACCAGTCATCATAGAATTTTGTCAGAGAATGGTGCCGCTGGAGAGAATTGAACTCTCGGCCTCACCCTTACCAAGGGTGCGCTCTACCACTGAGCTACAGCGGCCCGAAAGACGGGGCCGGCGACGGGGCCATACGACTCCTGCCGGAATGGCGCGGAACATGCCATAGCTTTCCCTCCCGTGCAAGACCTATATTGGAAATATTTGCGAAAAGAGTGCGAGCCGCGTACAAAGGGAAAACTGATCCGCGGAACCGGGGCCTGCAGCCATAATCCGGCCGCCTTTTATCCCCATAAAAAGAATGACAGAAATTAATGAGCGATAGTAAGAAAAAAGCGCAGCAGGAAAAGCAGGACCGGCTGGCCGAAGCGCTGCGGGAAAACCTGAAACGGCGCAAGTCACAAAGCCGCAAACAAACGACACCGGCAAAGCCCGGGGTCAAAGACTCCTGACTTGTCAGCCCCCGATATCTGAGCTAAGACAGATTTCGGAAATAATTATGTAAAGGGATTACACTCCATGGCCATCATGTCCGATAAATGGATCCGGGAAAAAGCACAGAGCGAAGGCATGATCGAACCCTTTGTCGACCGGCAGAACCGGGAAGGCGTGATCTCCTACGGCCTGTCCTCCTATGGCTATGACGCCCGGGTGTCCGAGGAATTCAAGATCTTCACCAATGTGGACAGCGCGGTGGTCGACCCCAAGGATTTTTCCCAGAAGAGCTTTGTCGACCGGCCGTCTGACGTCTGCATCATTCCGCCCAACAGTTTCGCACTGGCCCGCACCGTGGAATATTTCCGCATCCCGGAAGACGTGCTGGTGATCTGCCTCGGCAAATCCACCTATGCCAGATGCGGCATCATCGTCAATGTGACCCCGCTGGAGCCCGGCTGGGAAGGCCATGTGACCCTGGAATTTTCCAACACCACGCCGCTGCCGGCGAAAATCTATGCCAACGAAGGCGCCTGCCAGTTCCTGTTCCTGCAGGGTAATGAACCCTGCGAGGTGTCCTATAAAATGCGCTCCGGCAAATATATGGGCCAGACCGGCGTTACGCTTCCCAAGTTGTAAGGAATATTATGGACCGACTGGTCATCACCGGCGGCAATCGCCTGGAAGGACAAATCCCTATCAGCGGGGCCAAGAATGCGGCTCTGCCGCTGATGTGCGCCGGACTGCTGAGCAGCGACAGCCTGGTGCTCAGTAACCTGCCGCAGCTGGCCGATATCCGCACCCTCAGCGACCTGCTTGGAGGTCATGGCGCCGAACTGAAGGTGGAACGGGACGGCGGCCCGCTGAACGGCGGCCGGACCCTCAGCATCACCACCAAAGACATCACCAGTACTGTCGCCCCCTATGACATCGTGCGCAAGATGCGGGCCAGCATCCTGGTGCTGGGTCCCCTGCTGGCGCGGGAGGGCGAAGCCACGGTGAGCCTGCCCGGCGGCTGCGCGATCGGCAACCGGCCCATCGACCTGCACCTCAAGGGCTTCCAGGAGATGGGCGCGGAGATTGAGCTCAAGGAAGGCTATGTGCGGGCCCATGCCCCGGGCGGCCGGCTGGAGGGCGGCACCGTGCATTTCCCGATGGTCTCGGTCGGCGCCACGGAAAATATCCTGATGGCGGCAACCCTGGCCCGCGGCACCACGGTAATCGAAAATGCGGCCCGGGAGCCGGAAATTTCCGACCTCGCAAACTGCCTCAACAAAATGGGGGCACGGGTCACCGGCATCGGCTCCGAGACCCTGACCGTGGAAGGGGTGGATCGCCTGCACGGGGGGGAGCATGACGTGATGCCGGACCGGATCGAAGCCGGAAGCTATGCCGCCGCCGCCGCCATCACCAATGGACAGATCGAACTGACCGGGGATAACCTGAAACAGGTGCTGACCGGCAGCTATGACGTGCTCAAGGAAGCCGGGCTCGGTTTCGAGCAAACCGACCGCGGCCTGATGTGCTGGCTGAAAAGCGATCATATTCAGGGAATCAATGTGGTGACCCAGCCCTATCCCGGGTTCCCGACCGACATGCAGGCCCAGGTCATGGCGCTGATGACGCTGTGCGACGGCGCCTCGGTCATCACCGAAACCATTTTCGAGAACCGTTTCATGCATGTGCCGGAACTGGCCCGCATGGGCGCTGACATCACCGTACACGGTAACACCGCCACGGTGCGCGGGGTCAAGAAACTCTTGGGCGCGCCGGTCATGGCCACCGACCTGCGGGCCTCCATGTCGCTGGTGCTGGCCGGCCTCGCGGCCGAGGGCGAAACCTATGTCAACCGCATCTATCATCTCGACCGTGGCTATGAAGCGCTGGTGGAAAAACTGACAGCGTGCGGGGCAAAAATTATCCGGGAAAAAGCTGACGGCGTCTGAAACTGACGCTATACTGGATTCATTATGGACGAGCAAAAACAGACATTTAGCCCGTTGCGGCTCAAGGCGGAGGACCAGGAAGACCTGGTCGTCATGTCCACTTATCTGCAGGATGCGGTCACGGTGATGGAAGACATCCGCTGGCTGCCGTCCGAGCGCCGCTTTGTACTGATGCTCAACCGCTATACCTGGGAGCAGACCTGTGCAGAGACCGGGAAACCGCTGACCGAAGGCGGCAAGGCCTGCCACCGGGTGCGCACCGGGCTGCACTTCAACGACGTGCTCAAGGTCAGCCGCCAGAATTTCCCCATCGGGTTGAAGTCCCATGTGCTGGAGCTTCTGGCCATCGAAGCGGCCCGGCCTGTCGAGGACGGCAACTGGCTCATCGACCTGATTTTTGCCGGCGACGAAATTGTCCGGCTCGAGGCGGAAATCATCGACGCCCAGATGCAGGACATCGGCCATCCCTGGCCGGCGAAATGCCATCCCAAACACAAGATTCTGGAAACCCTCCGGGATTGAGGCGGATTTTCGCCGCTTTTTCGCCCGCAATTACCGATTTTCTTTCAAAAAGCATGGATTCAATGCTGGCTTCTTTTGACTCAATTGCGTAAAAGTGGGCGACTTTTGAATTTGGAAGTTGAGTGCCAGGAGAAATATGGTGTCAAAGCCAGACAATACACCGGAACAGATGATCCTCGCCCTGCCCAAGGGCCGGATCCTTGAGGAAGTCATGCCCATCATTCGCGGGGCAGGCATTATTCCCGAAGCGGATTTCGACAACCCGAAATCCCGCAAGCTGGCGTTCGACACCAACCATCCGCATCTGCGTATCATCCGGGTCAGGAGCTTCGATGTCGCCACCTTTGTCGCCTTCGGCGCCGCCCAGATGGGGGTCGCCGGCAATGACGTGCTGATGGAATTCGACTATCCGGAAATCTATGCGCCGCTGGACCTGGACATCGGCCACTGCCGCCTGTCGGTCGCCGAACTGGCCGACCTGAGCAAAACCGACGATCCCAGCCGCTGGAGTCACATCCGCGTTGCCACCAAATATCCCAACCTGACCCGCAAGCATTTTGCCGGCCGCGGGGTGCAGGCGGAATGCATCAAGCTCAACGGCGCCATGGAGCTGGCCCCGAGCCTCGGCCTGTGCCGCCGCATCGTCGACCTGGTCAGCACCGGCTCCACCCTGAAGGCCAACGGCCTGGTGGAAATCGAGAAGATTGTCGACATTACCAGCCGCTTCATCGTCAACCGCACGGCATTCAAGACCCGCAACGAGGAAATCAGCGAGATTCTCGCCAACATCAGCGAGGCCCTCAATGGTCAGTAAGCTGGACAACCGCAAAGCGGATTTCGAGGCGGCGTTTACCGCGCTGCTGAACAGCAAGCGGGAATCCGACCAGGATGTCTCCGATGCCGTCAAAGCAATTCTGGCCGACGTGCGTGCGCGCGGTGACGCCGCCGTGATCGACTATACTTCCAGGTTTGACCGGCTGGATCTCACCCCGGAAACCATGCGGGTCAGTGCGGCGGAAATCGCCGCCGCCCGGGCCGAAGTCAAGGATGACGTCAGGGCGGCGCTGCAGGAAGCGGCCGAGCGCATTGAAACCTTCCACAAGCGCCACCTGCCGGAAGACGACAGTTTCACCGACGCCCAGGGCGTCACCGTCGGCGCCCGCTGGAACGCGGTCGATGCCGCCGGTATTTATGTGCCGGGTGGCAAGGCGGTCTATCCCTCTTCCGTGCTGATGAACGCGATCCCGGCCAAGGCCGCCGGTGTGGAACGCATCGTCATGGTGGTGCCGGCGCCGGACGGCTACCTCAACCCGCTGGTGCTGGTGGCGGCCGAACTGGCCGGTGTCACGGAAATATACAAGATCGGCGGCGCCCAGGCCGTCGGCGCCCTGGCCTACGGCACCGACACCATCGCCCCGGTTGATGTCATCACCGGCCCCGGCAACGCCTATGTCGCCGCGGCCAAGCGGGAAGTGTTCGGCACTGTCGGCATCGACATGATCGCCGGGCCGTCGGAGATCCTGGTGGTGGCCGACAACAAGAACGACCCGCGCTGGATCGCCATGGACCTGCTGAGCCAGGCCGAGCATGACGAGGTGGCGCAAAGCATCCTGATCACCGACGACGAACTATTCGCCAAAATGGTGGAGGATGCCGTCGAGGATCACCTTGCCACCCTGCCCCGGGCGGTGATCGCCCGCACAAGTTGGGACGAACACGGCGCCATCATTATCGTCAGCGACCTTGCCGAGGCAGCCCCCCTGGTCAACCGGCTGGCGCCGGAACACCTGGAGCTTGCCGTGGATAATCCGCGCGAGCTGGCGAAGGATATGAAACATGCGGGTTCCATCTTCCTCGGCCGCTATACCCCGGAAGCGATCGGCGATTATGTGGCCGGGCCGAACCATGTTCTGCCCACGGCGCGAAATGCCCGCTTTACCTCCGGCCTCAGTGCGCTTAACTTCATGAAAAGGAATACCCTGATAGAATGCAGCGCAGAAAGCCTGGCCCGGATCGGCCCCGCCGCCGTCACCCTCGCCGATGAGGAAGGACTGCAGGCGCATGGACGCTCCATTTCCATCAGGCTGAACCGGGGTGACTGACTGATAGGGGAGAAAGATGAGCGCCGAGACATCGACACAGCGCATTAGTCATATTGAGCTGGATGAATCGAGCATCATTCGCCGCAACGCCGATATCGAGCATGAGCGGCGGGTCGCCATCTTTGACCTTCTGGAGGACAATCTCTTCGCCCCGCTGGGCGACCTGGAAGGCGGCTATGCCGGTCCCTATAACCTGGTTCTGCATATGCAGGACAACCGGCTGGTGTTTGATATCGGTACCGACGACGGCACGCCGCTGACCTCCATTACCCTGCCGCTCACGCCGTTCAAGAAAATCATCAAGGAATATTTCCTGATCTGCGACAGCTATTACACCGCGATCAAAAGCGCCAGCCCGCGCCAGATCGAGGCCATCGACATGGGCCGGCGCGGCCTCCATAACGAGGGCTCGGAACTGCTGATGGAACGGCTGGCCGACAAGGTGGAGCTGGACATGGATACCGCCCGCCGGCTGTTCACCCTGATCTGTGTGTTGCAGATAAGGTAACCGGAATGGCGGTGTTCAAGCGTCCCCCCCTGCCGGAGTTGCCGGCGCGCCTGCCGGCTGATGAAATTCACAGCGTGCTGTTCATGTGCAATTTCAATTCCATCCGCTCGCCCATGGCCGAGGCGCTGACCCGCCATTATGTCGGTCACCGGATTTTTGTGGCCAGCGCCGGGATCCGGCCGGAAACCGATGAAATCAACCCTTTCGCCGCCGCCGTGATGGAAGAGGTCGGCCTCGATATCTCCGATCATATCCCCAAGGGACTCGATCAGCTGGAAGACTCATCCTTCGACCTGATCATCAGCCTCAGCCCAGAAGCCCATCATACGGCGCTGGAGTGGACCCGGACCATGGCCTGTGAAGTGGAATACTGGCCGACCCTGGACCCGACTCTGGTCAGCGGCAACCGCGAGCTGATTCTGGAAGAATATCGCAAGGTGCGGGAAATGCTGAAGGACAGGATTCTTGAACGCTTTGACGTCACACCGTCGCCGGGACTTTAGAAAAGCGCCCTGCATTTGGAGAAATAATCGCCAATTTAACCGTAAAACCCAGAAAAAAGGTTGCATTTTTCAGTATGTTGCATATTTTCTGCCATGGAAAATGCTGTTTCCCTATGGAGTGGAAACGTAACTTAGATTTTAGGAGCCCAGATGGCTAAAGAAGACCTTCTTGAGATGAACGGAACCGTGGTGGAACTTCTGCCCAATGCCATGTTCCGCGTCAAACTGGAGAATGACCACGAAATCCTCGCCCATACGGCAGGCAAAATGCGCAAGAACCGCATCCGCGTTCTGGCCGGCGACCAGGTCACCGTGGAGATGACTCCCTACGATCTGACCAAAGGCCGGATCACCTATCGCTTCAAATAAGTCCGTCCTTGCGAGACCCGGAAGGTGAAAAGCGGACGTTCCCTTCTTCACAGAATATCCAATCGTCGGTTATCCTGACCCCATGACCGAGTCCGCCCCCCAGCATAGCCCCCTGATCCTGGCCTCCGCCTCGCCGCGGCGGCGTGAGCTGCTGGCCCAGATCGGCCTTGTCCCCGACGACATCTGCCCGGCGGAAATCGATGAAACGCCACTCAGGGATGAAACCCCGCGCCAGTTGGCCGAACGGCTGGCCGTGGAAAAGGCCAAAGCCGTAGTTGAACAAAAACCTGACGCCTTCATTCTCGCCTCCGATACCGTGGTGGCGCTGGGACAGCGGATCCTCGGCAAGCCGGACAGTGAGCAGGAAGCCCGCCGGTTCCTCACCATGCTGAGCGGCCGCCGCCACCGCGTCTATACCGGGCTGTGCCTGATCACGCCGGACGGCAAGACGCACAGCCGGGTGGTCATGACCCAGGTCAGCTTCAAGCGCCTGACCGAGCAGGACATCGACACTTACATCGCCTCCGGCGAATGGGACGGCAAGGCCGGCGCCTATGCCATCCAGGGCCTGGCCGGGCGTTATGTCAAATCAATCAACGGCTCCTACAGCAATGTGGTCGGCCTGCCCCTGTTCGAGACCGCCAACCTGCTCGACGGCAGCGGCTACCGGAGCAAGACATCATGAGTCGTAAAATGAGTCGCACCCTTCTGGTCACCAGCGCCCCGGGCGAAGTGCGCGCCGCCCTGCTCGAAGACGACCGGCCGGTGGAAATCCGCCTGTACCGCGATCATGAACCGACCCGGGTCGGCGCCATCTATATGGGCCATATCACCCATGTCAGCCGCGAACTGCAGGCCGTATTCGTGGAACTGGAAAAAGGCCTCGAGGGTTTCCTGCAGCTGAAACTTCTGCCCAAACCGGCCACCGGCGACAAGAAGCAGAAAAAGCCCAAAGACCTGACCCGGCTGGTCAGCGAGGGCCAGAAAATCATTGTCCAGGTCACCCGCGATCCGGTCCATGGTAAGGAAGCCCAGGTCACCGGCCGCATCGAACTGCAGTCCTCGGGCCTGGTGCTGCATCCGTTCCGTGCCGGCGCCTTCGTCTCCAGCCGCATCAAGGATCCGGGCCGCAGGGAAGAACTGAAAAAATTCGGCGAAAGCCTCGAGCTCGAGGGCTACGGCATCACCTTCCGCACCGAAGCCGCCGAGCTGCCGGACCGGCAACTGGCCGACACCGCGCACAGGCTGCTGAAACAGTGGAAAGACATCGAGAAAAACCTCGCCGTCACCCTGCCGCCCAAACTGCTGGCCCAGGGCCCGGACCCCATTGCCCAGATCCTGCGCACCTATGGCAGCAACCGGCTGGAAAAGATACTCTTCGACCAGGCCTCGGACCTGAAGCAGGCCCATCAGTGGGCCGAACAGTTCGCCCCCGAACTGACGGGGAGGCTCGAGCCCGCCGCCGCCGGCGAGGATATTTTCCTGACCCATGGCGTCGAGGAAGAGCTGCAGGCGCTCTATGAAAAACGCATCCGGCTCGACAGTGGCGCATGGATCACCATCGAGGAAACCGAGGCGCTCACCGCCATCGACGTCAATACCGGTGAAGCCAAGTTTTCCACCGACCGCGAGCAGCAGATGCTGCGGCTCAACCGCGAAGCGGCGCGGGAGATTTTCCGCCAGCTCCGGCTCCGGGCCATCGGCGGCCAGATCGTCATTGACTTCGTCAACATGACCGGCAAGGGCGACGTCACCGCCCTGATGGACGTGATCGACAACCTGATCCATGCCGACCCGCAACAGGTGCAGCGCACCAACCTGTCCGCCTTCGGGCTGCTGGAGATGACCCGCAAGGCGGATGTCAAATCGCTGGGCGAACGCCTGCTGGCGGCGCGGGACCCGGATCCCAATGTGGCGAGCAGGGCGCTGGAGCTGCTGCGCGAGGCCATGCGCGAAGCCGACCGCGAACCGGGCAAGCCCTATACCATCAAGGGTCCGGCCACGGTGCTTGACTGGATCCGGGACCATCCCGATTATAGTGCGGAGTTCACCCGGCGCACCGGCAGCGCACTCATGCTTGAGGACCACACATCATGACCAAAAAGGAACCGGCCAACACCGTGGCCAAATGCCCGATCTGCAACCAGCCGGCGGCGAAGAAATATCATCCCTTCTGCTCCCAGCGCTGCGCCGATGTGGACCTCGGCCGCTGGCTCAAGGGCTCTTATGCGATTCCCACCGAAGAGGCGCCGACCGTGATCAGCAACGAGGACGAGGACTATTGATCCCGGCGGCCGGGGCCGGGAAGTCTTTGCAACTCAAGTCGTTGTCATAAAAATGCATTTTTTGAATTTCGGGGCTGGACAGGCAGGGGCTTTTTTCCTATAACGCACCGGCTTGCCTCGCTGAGAGGCTATGGCCCCATGTGCCCGGGTAGCTCAGGGGTAGAGCAGCGGATTGAAAATCCGCGTGTCGGTGGTTCAAATCCGCCCCCGGGCACCATTAAAAACAACCGCTCGTCCGATCCGGACTGGAGCGGTTTTTTTATGGTTCGGGGGGAGCGGGACGAACCACTGTTCGGCCGGAGCGTAAGCGCAGGCAACGCGTAGAGCGTCAGCTCTTAGCGGTAAATCCGCCCCCGGGCACCATTAAAAACACCCCGCCAGCGTGCGGGGTTTTTTATTGGCTGCTCACTTCACAACAGCATGATCCAGGTAATATCGCACCGCGTCCTGGACATGGCGGAAACGATCCCCGCCCAAATGCTTGCCGCCATACCAGCGGGTGACCACCACAATGTGGTTTTCAAGCTTCGCGCGCTCCAGCATGCGCACGATCACAAGCCCGGCCCCGGCCTCGCCGTCGTCATTCTTGACCGCCTGCCCGTCCTGCAGGAACGCCCAGCTGTTATGGGTGGCCTTGGCGAACTTCTTGTTGCGGCATAGTTCCTTGATGAAGGCCTTCGCCTCCTCGGGCGAGGTGCAGGGCCCGCCTGACACCGCATATTTCGACCCGCGGTCGGAAATTATGCCGTTAAATATCTGCATCAGGCCTTCATAAATGCATGCGGTCTGAAAAACAACCGAAACCGGTTAGTCTTTCATTCCCCCTTCCCCTCTCCTGCCGGCGGCTCACCCAGATGCGTGTCCAGCGGGCCGTCGGTCCAGACCAGCGCTTCCACTTCCTCCAGCGCCTCGTTGGGGCCGTGGGCCACATTGGCCGGGAAATAGAAAAATTCCCCGGCGCCATAGACCTTGTCCCCCATCTTCATCTTGCCTTTCAGGATGTAGGCCGAATGACCGCCGGTGGTGTGGTAGTGGCGCGGTTCGATATAACCGGTGGGGAATTTCAGGATCGAGGTCCTGCCGCTGATCCGCTCATTGGCGTGAAGCGGTTTTATTTCCTGGCCGTCGGGAAAGCCGGGCCGGGCGACTTTCTTCCAGGGCACCTGCGAACTATCCACGACCGTCATGCCGTTGGCGGCCGATCCGTCTTCTTGTCCCTGTGCCGCACAAACTGCCGCTCCCTGTGCCGCCACGGCAAGGGCAATCATAACTGCCACGGCCTGCTGTCCACCCTTCATTCTGTCTCCCCTCTTTATCGCGAAGGATTTAATTTGAAAGCCCTACTGTATCACTTTATAAGGGGGACGGGATATACAGAATAATCATGTCAAACCGCCACCGGGGCGACAACCGTTGAAACGGGAAATATAAAAATGACGCATGCAAAATTTCTGGCCGCTGTTGCCGGTCTCCTCTTCGCCATTTCCGCGCTGCCTGCCGCAGCCAGCGCCCAGGTTCATGAGACCCAAACCCATGAAACTTTGCCGCCGCCGCGGGAACTGACGCCGGAGCAGACGGAGCGCGCCGCCGCCAACTACCAGAAATATTGCGCCCTGTGCCACGGGGCGGACCGGGAAGGCTATGCCAATGACCATGCCCCGTCGCTGAAAAGCAAAAGCCTGATGGAAAGCGGCATTCCCCATGCGGTGCTGCGTCCCATGTCCTACGGCCGCGAAGGCACCGCCATGGGCGCCTATCTTGACGAAATGGGCGGGCCGATGACTTTGGACGAGACCTGGGACCTGACCTACTGGCTCTACTGGCAGGCCGGTTATGACCGGCTCAAGATGAGCACCGAAGCCGTGCACGGCGATATCGAACGCGGCCGGCAGGTCTACGGCGAAAACTGCACCAGCTGTCACGGCGCGCAGGGCGAAGGCGTGACGGCCCCGGCGCTGGGCAATGTCTCGCTGCTGGCCCATATGACCGATGAAATGATCCGCCACGCCATTCGCGAAGGCCGCCAGGATACGCCGATGCAGGCCTGGAAGGGGGTGCTGTCGGACGAGGATATCGACAATGTCACCGCCTTCCTCAGGAGCCGCGCCGGCGGCTGGGAACAGCCGCAGCCGGTGCTGAAAAAAATCCCCGGACCGGAAGACTATGTCATCAATCCGGACAATGAGGACCCGGACTTTACCCTGACCGACGGTATCTTTGTCTCCTCCAAGGACCTGCTCGCCGCCCTCCAGGCGAAAAAACGCATGGTGCTGCTGGACACAAGGGTGGCCTCGGTCTGGCAACGGGCTCATATCGAAGGCGCGATTCCGGTGCCCTATTACACCGATTTCGACGAACTGACCAAGGATATGCCGCGGGACGTACAGATCGTCGCCTACTGCTCCTGTCCGCGGGCGGCAGCGGAATATGTGGTCAAGAATATGCGGGAGCGCGGCTTTATCCGGACCGCCGTCCTGTACGAAGGGATTTTCGGCTGGATGAATTTAGGCTATCCTGTGATGCGCGGCGACATTCGCGAGGAAGAGGAGTAACCTCCTTTCCCTCTTTACGGGGACGGTTTCTCTTCGGGGCCCTGAACAGCCACATCACTTCCGGCAGAACCCTCCGGTTAACACTTTGTTATCAAAATAGGCTTTATTCCTTAAAGCTGCAGCTCACACGTCAAAACAAGAAAACAAAAGGTACTTATGCCTTTTCACGGAGTTGCCAGTGTTGAAGCAGACTTAAAAGGGGAATTTTATGCCATATTTAATATTGATCGTTCTCGCTTGCATGGGGGTATGGTACGGCGGCGACGGGCTCTGGGTCAGCCTGACCTCAAACAAGCTGACCACATTCAATGTCGAAACTGTTGAAGAACACGGCATTGGCAATAATCGCTATATCAAGATCACCGACGGCACCTGGGGGTCAGGCATTGTCTATCAGTATGACCAGGATACCGGCGCCGTTGATTATGTAATTTTCGCCCTTGAAAGTCCCGAGACCTATCAGGCCATTGCTGAAGGACGGCCGGCAGAAGTTCATGTCCTGGTGAAAAAAGACGCCCATACAAATGTCTCCAGGCTGGAACAGTGGATGATCGAAAATGGCGCCGATGAAGAAAAGGTCGAAGTTCAGGGGGTAACCCTGGTCGGCTTTGATTCAATTGATGACAGCTCCAGAAACCTGATTGAATCCATGGATATGAAAATCAGTGATGATGTTGTTTTTCTGGAGGAAGGCAAAAAGCCGGAGTCCATGACAAAAAACCTGCTGATCTTCATTCCTTCCGCCCTGTTTTTGCTGTTTGTTATTTACAGCTTCTTTCGAAAAGAGGATGAAACAGAGGAAATAACAGAAACAGCGGATGTCGCCGAGGTTGAAGCCCCGGGTGAAACGCGAGCCAATGACTGCATCAAACAAGTGATGATTCTGATGATGTTGGCGGATGGCGAAGCTGACCTTGAAGAGGTGAGTGCCATACAGAATATCTACAAACAACTGACCGAAATGGATTATGAAACCGCTCAGTTGAACCTGGACATCAAGCAGATTCAGGAAGAGGGCATCACTCTGAAAAGCCTGCTGAAGGAAATGAATGAAAGCCTTTCCGACGATGGCAAGAGAGTAACTTTTGAAGCGGCGTTTCTGATCGCGGCGGCAGACAGCCTGTTGCATCCCGGTGAAAGGGAAATGTTAAAATCCATTGAAAGCGCCCTGCATATTCCTGATGAAATTGTGCGGGAATTGTGTGAAAGACATGGTGTTGAAGACTGGTAATGAGGTCTTCTTACAGAGGGTGATTTACACACTTTGAGTTCGTGGACCAAATGAAGGGGGGGCAACTTTGCCCCCTCCTTGCTGTTTCGGGAGTGAAAATTCCTTTTCATAAGTACAGAGACAAAGCTCCTGTTGCGGGAAGGGATTTTCGGCGCGATGAATTTGGGTTATCCTGTAACGAAGGGTGACATCGGCGACAATGCCGGAAATCCTTAATCCCGAAGGGAGGAGCTAATCCATGACACAGTTGATTTCCCGCTTTTCATTTTGCCTGATGATCCTGCTGTCGGGGCTCGCGGCACCGGCACAGGCCCACATCAGCCTGGTCTCCCCGCCGCCGTTGATGGACGGCCACGGCATGGAGAACAAGTCGCTGAAATTCCCGCCATTCGGCGCGCCGGGCGTGGATGTGGCGGCAGCGGCGGCGACGGTCGTCAAATCCGGCTCGGAAATCGATATCGATGTATCGGTTTATATCATTCATCCGGGCTCGATCGTCGTTCTCTACACCCAGGATCCGGACGGCAAGGATGTGGCCCCGGTCTTCAAGCTTCCGTCGCTCCGCACCCCGATTCCCCATACCAACCTGCTCTATCAGGCAGCGTCCCCCTGCGAGCCGGTCACCGGCTGTACCCCGGCCTTCAGCGACCAGCATTTCAAGGCCCGGGTCAAACTGCCCGACATAGAAGGCGATATCATCCTGGTGGTCCGCCAGGTGATGTGGGATAAGGTCAAGGTCGACCCGGACAGCGGCGAGGTGGACCTGTCCCGGGTCTATTACCACCAGGCCGCCAAACTGAGGCTCGTCAAATAGGGCTTAGCCAGTGTGTGACGGTTGAATAATGTCCCGAATTCCTCTAGAAAGCGGGGCAATGTCCCCTGATTAAACAGCAGCCCCGGAAAGACCTTTATGACCACCAGCTTTACCCTCCCGCAATGGTATGACCTGCACACCCATTTCCGCCAGGACGAGACCCTGCCGGCCACTGTCCGGGACCATGTGGCCATGCAGTGTGCCGGCGCTCTGGCCATGCCCAATACCGCGCCGCCGGTCGGCAAGGTCTTTGCTGCTGACGAGGTGTCCAATTACAAGAGCATCGAACAATATCGCTCTGAAATCATGGAAGCCGCCGGGGAAACCTTTCTCGAGGTGATCGTGCCGCTCTACCTGACCCGGGACACAACGCCCAAGATGATTGAACAGGGGGCGTCGGCCGGCCTTCTCAAAGCCTGCAAATATTATCCGCCGCACGGCACCACCGGCGCGGAATTCGGCGCCCCGCTCACCCGCTTCATTGAAAACGGCGTGTTCCAGGCCATGCAGGACGCCGGTGTCACCCTCTGCATCCATGGCGAGGAACACGGCCTGGCCCCGGAACAATATTTTGACCGCGGCGAAAATGCCGAGGAAATCTTCTACCGGCAGCAGATGCCGCGCCTGATTGACCGGTTTCCGGACCTGCGGATTGTCGGCGAACATCTGACCACCAAAGTCGGCGTCGACTTCATCAGAGAAGCCCCGGCGCATGTCAAAGCCAATGTCACGCCGCAGCACCTGCTCTATACCATCGGCAGCCTGCTCAACGGCCTGAAATATCATCTTTACTGCCTGCCGCTGGTGAAATTCGAGGAAGACCGGGCCGCCCTGCGCGACGCCGCCACCGCCACAGACAATGACAAGTTTTTTGCCGGTACCGACAGCGCCCCCCATACCCGGAAAACCACGCCCTGCGGCTGTGCGGCGGGCTGCTATACCGGCGGCATTGCCCCACAGTTATACGCCATGGCCTTTGAGGCCGCGGGCGTTGACCTTGCAACACCCGAGGGACAGGCTGTCTTTGAGACGTTTCTCTGCACCATCGGCCGGGACTATTATGGCTTGCCCGACCCGAAAGAGACCTTCACGCTTGAGAAACTCCCCGAACAGGTTCACCCCCTTGAAATCGGCGACCAGACCGTGATCCCCCTGCCTCGGGGCATGGAAATTGACGTCAGTTGGCGGATCAAACCCCGGTAAAGATTCAGAAGCTGGAAAGATACAAAAAGGGCGCTGGCCGGATCGGTCAGCGCCCTGATTTTTTGGTTAAATATCCTGCCGGTTAGGCAGTTTTCAGGTTAACCGCAGAAGTCTTGCCAGTCTTGCTGTTGACTTCGGTCTCGTAGGAAACCTGCTGACCTTCGTCCAGTGTAGACAGGCCTGAGCGTTCCAGCGCCGTAATGTGAACAAACACATCGTTGCCGCCGTTATCGGGTGCAATAAAGCCATAGCCTTTTGTCGGGTTAAACCATTTTACAGTACCATCATTCATAATAAATTCCTTTTCGTTGATGATCCAGGGCGACAACCGCGCCGCCCAGTGTTAGTTGGTCACATGATCCTTCCGGGATCAGGCAACACGTGTTGATGAAGAAGTCCGGCATCCCGAATTCCTGAGGAAACCGACGTCGCTGAGCGGGTGTCCGCCCCTGTGAGATCTTTCCTGCGGGACCGATCCCGTTCCCGAGGTCGTCTTGCGGGACCGCTTCCTGCGGGATGCCGGCTTCGCTTTAGCTTTCATCCCTTCAGGTTTCTGTTTCGGCCGGCCCTGTGTCTCAGGAGCCGGCGCAATATCTTTGTTGCCGCTGCTGCGAATCTTGCGGCCAATCAGCTTTTCAATGTCCGCCAGCAATTCCTTCTCCGAAGCATCGCAAAGGGAAATTGCCTGACCCGATTTTCCAGCCCGCGCGGTTCTGCCGATCCGGTGTACGTAAGCTTCGGCCACATTGGGGAGTTCAAAGTTGAAGACATGGGAAACATCATCAATATCGATTCCCCGTGCAGCAACATCGGTGGCAACCAATACAGGCGTTTCCCCATTTCTAAACTGGGACAAGGCCCGCTCCCGCTGGTTCTGGCTCTTGTTGCCATGAATGGCACAGGCGCCGATCCCCGCGTTCACAAGCTGCTTGCAGAGACGGTCGGCCCCTCTTTTCGTCCGGGTGAACACGATGGCACTTGTCACATCTTCGGTCTGCAACAATTGCGTCAACCGTTCCCGCTTCTGCTCCTTCGGCAGGAACTGGACGGACTGTTCAATGCGATCTATGGGCTTTGCCGCAGGCGCCACGGCAACCGTCAGCGGATCATTCTGGAACTCTGCCGCAAGCGATTTTATTTTTGCCGGCATGGTGGCCGATACCATCACCGTCTGACGCTTTGCAGGCAGTTTGCCCATAATACGCCGGATGGCAGGATAGAAGCCAAGGTCCAGCATCTGGTCCGCTTCATCCAGGACCACCGTTTCCACGTCTCCCAATTGAAGCGCATTCTGGGACAGCAGGTCTTCCAGCCTTCCCGGCGTTGCAATGAGAAGTTCAGTCCCGCCTTTCAGTTTTTGAATTTGTGGACCGGGTTTCACACCGCCCACCAGAATCACTGTCCGGGGATTGAGGCTGCCCGACAGTTCACGGGCGTTACGCTCAATCTGTAGCGCCAACTCCCGTGTCGGAGACAGCACCAGAAAGCGGCAGGATTTCGGCCGGTTTCTTTCACGGCGCTGACATAGCATGTCAAGCATGGGCAGCAAAAATGCCGCCGTCTTTCCGGTACCGGTCTGAGCGATAGCAATGACATCGCGGTTTTCAAGTTGCGGGGGAATAGCCTGCGCCTGGATCGGCGTCGGGGTCGATAATCCTTCTGCTGTCAGGGCAGAAAGGAGGTGCCTGGATAGTCCAAGCTCTTTAAATGTTGTCAAAAAAGTCTTTCTTCTTGCCGCACGGGACCCATTTCAGGCGTTAGCCTTCTCAGTCTCTCTCGACAATTTTTTGGGAAGCTCGCGCAAAACAGCTGCCGGTCGTTTTAAGCCCTAATGGCTTTGAAAATGGCAACGTTCTGGTTCAGGAAAGCTGCAAAATACGGCTCCTGCCGATGAACTTTTTCATCCTTTACGCGCAAAGCCTGAGCAGCTTATAGCGTTATATTAGAGAAAAAGCAAGGTAATTCGCCTTTAGCCGCAACTCAGGAAATATCTTCAGACGTCTGGCTGCCAACAATCTGTTCATTGTAAACCAGCCGGTCAACGTCAAACCCCAGTTCCGACGCCCTGTTTACCAGCCTGTCCCGCAGGTCCGGATCCATCATCGGCGTCCGGGACAGGATCCAGAGATAGTTGCGGCCGGGTTCGCCGATCATGGCATAGTCATAGTCTTCGCCCAGGGCGATGATCCAGTAGCGGCCTGACAGGAAATTGAGTTTGAGGCCGGTCAGCACGAACTGGACCCGCAGTTTGGCATTGCTTTCCCTGTCGGTCACCCAGGCCCGCGCCGTGGCAACGTCCCGCTCCTCCTGTCCGGCTTTGTCACAGCTGTTGACCACCCGGATATCGCCATCGTCCCGAAGGCTGTATTCAGCGGTACTGTTGAGACAACCCTTCTGAAAGGAATGCTCGATGCGGGCAATTTCGTACCATGTCCCGAGATAGCGTTCCAGATCCACATGCGGGACCACGGGCAGATCCTGTTCCGCCCGGGCCAGTGGGGACGACAGTATAAAACCAAACATAACCAGCAGAGGGAAAATCTTTGTCATGGCACAATATCCGAATTCATCAGGGAGATAACAGTTCTCTGATGTTTTCTACGCAGGAGAAATGCGCTCAGATTACAGACAACCCAGTAGCTGCGGAGACAGGATCGAAAAGGTTACGCCGGATTCTCCAACGGCAGGTCGATCCAGAAATCGGACCCTTCCCCCATGGTGCTTTCGAAACCGATTTCCCCGCCCATGGCCTCCACAAGAGACTTGGCAATGGACAGGCCGGCGCCGGTTCCCTCGATACCGGACTGTTCCATACCGGCCCGGTTAAAAGGCATGAAGACATTGGCAAACTGGTCCGGGGCAATGCCGATGCCGTCGTCACGGACACTGATGCGTACCTTGTCATTCTCCTTGCGCGCCACTGACAGCCAGATGTTGCCTTTTTCGTGACCATATTTTACCGCGTTGGAGATCAGGTTGACGAGCACCTGCTCCAGGCGGATTTTATCGATCAATACGGTTCCCAGCCCTTCCGGAAACTCGCCTTCATGAAGCTCAACTTCTCTCTTCTGAAGCAGGTGCTGGACCATGGGCACCACGTCGGAGACAACTTCTTTGATATCGCAGGACCGCAGATCCAGGTCCACCGCCCCGGTCTCGATCCGCGACAGATGCAGCAGGTCGTTGATCAGTTTCAACAGCAGGGCGGCGCCTTCGTGAATATGGTTCACATACTCCTGCTGCTTGTCATTCAGATTACCAAAGACCTGGAGCCGCAGGGTCTCCGCAAAGCCGATCACCGCATTCAGTGGCGTCCGCAGTTCATGACTCATATAGGACAAAAACTCCGATTTCGCCTGGTTGGCGGCTTCTGCCGACAGTTTGGACTCCAGCAGGTCCTTTTCCCGCTCTATCCCAAGCACAGTCGCCTGGGATTTCATCTTCAGGATATAAAGCAGTATGCCAACGCCGAAACAGAGGACAACCACAACACCCAGGATCATATAGCGGAAAGTTTCCTGTTCCTTGAGCGAGAGCCGCTGGATTTCATTGTCGCGCTGCAGCAGTTTGATCTGCTGCTGGCGTTCCTTGAGCTGGAATTCGGTTTCCAGCAGGGACAGCGCCTTGACGATATTTTCACTGGCCAGGTTTTCATCATATTGCAGATACAGGTCCTGATAGCGAAGTGCATTGCGATAATCCTGGCGTTCCCGGGCCAGATTCGTCATCAGCTTGTAAATTTTGGCCAAGTTGGCCGCATCATCATTCTTTTCCGCAATCGCCAGCGCTTTGTTTGCGTAAAATTCCGCTTGCTCGATATTACCCAGATCAAACTCTATCAGTCCCAGAAAATGATAGGCGACAGACTCCAGTGGCTCGATGCCGCTCCGCTCCGCCATCTCCCGGGCGAGAAGCAGAAACTCCTCCGCCTTGCCATAATTCTTGAGATAATAGAGAACTTCACCGGAATTTTCATAGGTATAGGCAATGACAAGTTCATTGCCCATCTTGCGGGCCAGCGACCGGGCCTCATCCAGATAAACCAAAGCCTGTTCTGCCGTCCCATTCTCTCCATGGGTAAAACCGAGATTGTTCAGGGTCCTGGTGTACAGGAAAATATCCTTTTCGGGGTCCAGCAGCGCAAGAGCCTTTTCATATTCCTTGATAGCCTTGTCATAAAGCCTGGCGCCGACAAACAGGCCGGCAAAATTCAGGTTTGAACCCGCCATGCCGCTCTGGTCACCGGCTTTGCTGTAATATTCATAGGCCCGCTGATAGGCCTTCATGGCCTCCGGCACCTGACCCAGGCCTTCCAGGCTTCGCCCGACATTATTATAAATATAGGCAATCGTCGCCGGATCAAACTCACCTGTTTCAGCCAGCGCCAGGGCCCGGCGGCCAATCTCCACGCCTTTTCTGAAAGTCCCCAATCGCGCGTGAGCACCGGCCTGGAACCCCAGCAGCTCCAGTCGGACCTGGGGGTCAAGCGGCTCGCCCCCGCCCTCCAGAAACCTCTGTGTCCTTTCCAGCGCCAGTTTCGGATCTGAATCAACCTGTTCCTTGAGAGACGCAAGAACTTCCGTAGTCAGCTGCTCCTGTCCGGGCCGGGCGGCGGAATCATCAGCACACAGGGCAGCGGAAACACTCCCATTAAATGCCGTAAGGAAAACAAAAAGACCTGCCAGATAGATTAAGCGCATGAATTGCCCGGATTTTATTCTTTTACACCAGATACTTATTCGATATGCCTAACATTCTATCCTTAAAATAACCTTAAATAAAGCAGACAAGTAAGGCCCGGTTGCAATACGGGGCCGGCCACCAATTGCCGGAAAAGCTACATCCCGCCGGGTGGGCGGCCGCCGCCGGGCGGCATTCCGCCACCGGGACGCCCCGGCTGGCGCCTGTTTTTCAGGGATTCTTCCAGCTCCTTGTCCGTCACGATACAGTCGCCATCGAGGTCAAGGCGGACAAAGCGGTCATCCCGGTGTGCGGTAAACTCCTCCCGGGACACCAGCCCGTCCTGATCACGGTCATAAACCGCCAGATGATCCCGGGCGTAGGCCGGGTGACTGAAAGGCGCCTCGCGGAACTCCTCAAGATCAAGACTGTCATTGTGATCCAGGTCGGTTTCATCAAACAATCTGTTTCGCCGGAGATTTTCGTCCGCGCAGCTGATTGTACCGTCCCCGTCCAGATCCAGCTGGTATTTCAGGCGTTCCATCATCTCCTCGGGATTACCCGGTCCGCGTCCGGGTCCCGGCCCCGGCCCGGGGCCTCTCCTGGGGGCGCACGCGACCAGTACCACCGCCGCTGCAACGAGAGACGCCAAGGTCAAAACCCCTGCCGCCCTTTTGAATGGAAATTTTGTCATCACTCTGTCCTAGACCCGTTTCCCGATCCCCGCCCACCACTATAGTACGGCGAAAACGAGCCAGCCCTTCGCTTTTGCGTGGATGCAAATGCAGAAAAGTGAAATACATTCGCCGTGATCGATATATTGTCCGGAAGTCCCGACAGATTATCCTGTTACAATCCCCCAAAAACAAAATATTCTTTCGCCGCTGACGGGAAAGCCGACGATAGCCAAGAGGCTGCGTTAAAAGAGATTATTCTGACCCGGCCGCTTGTTAACCATAACCTGCTTTCTCACGGCAATCTGCTGCCAAAGGAAATTCTGCCATTTACAGCCTTTTGATTCGTAAGAGAATTACAAAATAACAGATTGTATAAAATCATAGCAATAATATTGCGCAAACAGCAGCTTATCAGAATATAGGTACAAAAAAGCACCACTGTTGCATTTTGGTTACAGGCCAATCCTTCATCGAACATTTGTTTGAAATTAATTTTTCAAACAGCACAATATGCCATGTTTTTGCAATATAATGATATTATGTGCCGAATATTTACCTCTCCGTCACCTGCTGGGCGCCATATTGTATAAAATAAGCCGTTGAACATGCCCCAAAATGTTTGACCGGGATTCTGAGTGATGTTAGCGTCTTGCTGTTACCGACTTGTTTCACTGTGTGGCCCAAAGGGGATTCTGAGGGACGAAACATGAGGGTAACGCACACCGATAAACAAAACATATGGTGGAACGATTGACCGAATACAAAAGGAGGACTCTCTACTATTTTTCTTGATGACTAAAGGCCCAAATGTGTGGATCGGGCCTGCTTTTGGTGTGCATGAATAAAAGAAAAATAGCCACCAGGCTTTTATTTAACTTCTACGGAGGAAAATATCATGAAGAGCGATTTCTCATCGCGTCTCAAGTATGGTGTATCCGCGCTTGCGGTCGCCTCTACTCTGTCCATGACTGCCCAGGTTACCCAGGCTCAGGAAGCTGATGCCGAAGAAGGTATGATGTTTGAAGAAGTGGTCGTGACAGGTTCCCGTATTAAACGTAAGGACATCGAAAGTGTCGCACCACTGGTGGTTACCGGTGCTGAAGAAGTGAAATTCAGCGGTTACAACCGTGTGGAAGATCTGCTGAACAGCCTGCCCCAGCTTGAAGCCGGCCAGACAGCTTTCATCTCCAACGGCGCTTCCGGTACGGCCAACCTTGACCTTCGCGGCCTGAGCCCAATCCGTACCCTGGTACTGGTTAATGGTCGTCGTCTGCAGCCTGGTGGTATCAACTCCCGCGCCGCTGACATCAACCAGATTCCGACCGCTCTCATCAAAAACGTTGAGGTGATGACCGGTGGTGGTGCTTCCACTTACGGTGCCGATGCTGTGGCTGGCGTTGTCAACTTTATCATGGATAAAGAATTTGAAGGCGTTCAGATGTCTGCAGGTATCGCAGCCTATCAGCACAACAACGGCAATGACTATATCCAGGGCCTGATGGACGAGAAAGGGTTTGAATACCCGACCGGCAGCAGTGGTCTGGAAGGATGGCAGTACACCCTCGACATGACCGTTGGTGGTTCATTTGCCGAAGACAAAGGTCATGCCGTAGCATACGTCAACTACCGTAAGGTTGATGAACTTCGCCAGGAATCACGTGACTACTCCTCATGTGCGCTGAGCGGTGGCGGCACCAGCTGTGGCGGTTCCGGTAACGCGATTGTGCCGAACTTCTACCTCGGCGGCCTCAATCCCGATGGAAGCTTTAACTGGGATGAATACTACGGTTACTACACCCTTGATGCGAACAGCAATTTTGTCCCGTCAGTCGGGAACCAATACAACTATGCGCCGCCGAACCATTTCCAGCGTCCGGATGAAAAATTCTCTGGTGGTGCGTTCATCAACTATGAAATTAACGACAATTTCAAACCCTATATTGAACTGGGCTTCATGAATGACCGTACGTCTGCCCAGATCGCTGAATCAGGCACCTTCTTTGCGGAAACACTGTCTATCAGCTGTTCCAACCCGATGCTGAGTGCCGCACAGGTACAGGCCATCTGTACTGACAACGGCCTTGGCGCAGATGATTCCTTCGCCACATACATCGGTAAACGTAACGTTGAGGGTGACCCTCGTCGTGACGTTCTGGAACACACCTCCTACCGCATCGTGGCTGGTACCGAGGGTCAGATTGATGACAACTGGAGCTATGACGTCAGCGTCCTGTATGCTGCTACCGCCAGTAGCTCAACCTACCTGAACGACTTCCATGCCAACCTGGTATCCGAAGCTATCGATGTAACAACCGATGGCGACGGCAATCTGGTTTGTACTTCCGGTCGTAGCGGCTGTGTACCCTACAACGTATTCACTTACCAGGGTGTGACAGCGGAAGCTGCCAACGCCCTTCTGGCTACGGCACAGCAGACCGGCTTCAGTTCAGAACTGGTGATCAACGGTTATGTTACAGGTGAACTGCCGGTGACCATTGCCGAAGACCCGATCTCAACTGTGTTCGGTGTTGAATACCGCAAAGAAAAATATGAAAACATCAGTTCCTATGTATATGAACAGGGCCTTCTGAACGGTCAGGGCGGTCCGACCCCGTCTGTCGCCGGTCATTATGACGTGAAAGAATTCTTTGCCGAGGCCTATGTGCCGATCGTGCAGAATTCCGAATTCGCTCAGGAACTGTCCATGGAACTGGGTTTCCGTTACTCCGACTATAAAACGTCATCCGACTCCAGCTATGACGCCACTACTTACCGTATTGGCCTGAACTGGCAGCCGATTGACGAAATCAAACTGCGCGGTAGCTACAACCGGGCCGTTCGTGCGCCGAACGTGTACGAACTGTTCGAACCGCAGAACCTCGGCCTGTGGAACGGTGATGACCCCTGTGCCGGCGATGTGCCTGTATATACTGCCGCCCAGTGTGCCAACACCGGCGTAACTGATGCTCAGTATACACACGTGGTTCCCAGCCCGGCCAGCCAGTATAACGCCCTCTACGGTGGTAACCCGGACCTGCAGCCGGAAAAAGCTGACACCTGGACAGTCGGTTTTGTGGCTCACCCGATGGACAACATGAACATCAGTGTTGACTACTGGGACATCAAAATCACTGACGTTGTCGGATATGTTGGTGCTGCGACTGCCCTGCAAGGCTGTGCGACAACAGGTCTGGACACATATTGTGACCTGATCAATCGTAGCGGCTCCGGCAGCCTGTGGCTCGGCACCGAAGGTTACGTGGTTGCAACCAACGCCAACCTCGGCCTGCGTCACTGGAAAGGTATCGACTTCTCAGCCGACTATCTGATGGACTTCGACAACGGCGGTTCCCTGACGGTTAACATGCTCGGCACCCTGTTGCTCGACAAGATCTACCGTGACATCGCCGAAGATGCGAGCACCGAGTACAACTGTAAAGGTGTCTACAGCGACAACTGCTTCGCCTCACCGAAATGGCGTCATACCCTGCGTGTGACCTATAACTCAGGTGATTTCTGGACAGTGTCCGCCAAATGGCGCTACTACGCCAGCATTGATGGCGAAGATGCAGATGTCGGATCTATCGATGAAGATGGCATCGGTGCACAGAGCTACTTTGACCTGACTGCTTCCTTCGATGTGACCGAGCAGGTTGGTCTTGTCATGGGTGTCAACAACATCTTTGACAAAGAGCCGCCGCTGGTTGGTGGTCGTTACTCAACCAACGCCAACACCATCGCCGGTTACTACGACACTCTGGGTCGTTACCTGCATGCGAAGGTTACAGCCAAGTTCTAATCTGGCTGAACTTCAGATATCAAAAGAAACGGCGGGAAATTTCCCGCCGTTTTTATTTGTGGAATATTTTCTTGAGGCTTCCCAGCCAGGGATCATAATGCCGCCAGCGGCCCGATGAGCTTTTGTAAAGCGGCTGCCTCACCTGCAGCACGCTTCCGGTCTTGACCACATTTTCCAATTTGTGAAACTCGAGGCATTTTTCGTCCCATTCAAGCCCGCAGACATCAACAAGCTTCCTGGTCACCGCTTCTGGCGTCTCTACCAGTTCATCGTAGTTAACTTCATGCGTGGTGGCCGGAAACAGACCCTGCCAATGCCGCCACAAGCGATCACATTGTTTGTAGTAATGGGCGATATTTCCAAGGTCCGTTGCATAGTTCATCAGTGGGCCCAGTCGCATAAAATAAACCGACAGGCAATTATCCAGTGGATTGCGCCGGGTAAACAGGATACGCGCCTTGGGGAAAAGGCTCTTGATCAGGCCGATACAAAGAATATTGTCCGGACGTTTGTCCGTAACCATATCATGGCCCGGAAAATTGTTTTCCAGCACCTGCAGATAGCCCCCCGCCATTTGCGATAGTTGCGCCATGGGCAATGCACGGACGCTCTGCGGAAAAGGTTTCAGGTCGCCATGCACCGCCTTGAGGAAATATTCAATCTCTCCACCGGCGGTGACCCGCGGGTGGCTGGCCAGAATCTGCTCGGTCAGCGTGGAGCCGGACCGGAACATGCCGCATATAAAGACCGGTTCGGCGTCAGAGATTTCCGGCAGGCTGGCAAACCAGTCGCTGGAAAATACGTCGATGATGTCATCCACATATTTCTCCGTCGCGTCCCGGTCATAGACCGGAAGGTTTCTCCGGTCCAGATCATTGGCCATTCTGTAGCTGGCAAAAGCTTCGTCATAGACGCCACAGTCGTTTAGCGCTTTGCCAAGGGAGAACAGCAGGTTGATCCGGGTGGACGGGTCCATCCGGCCGCTTTTCGCAGCGTCGCGCAATTTCCCGATCAGGGCGTCATTCGCATTTTCAAATCTGTGCAGGTCCGCAAGTCTGGCCAATGCCTCGAAATATGTCGGATCGAGACGGAGGATTTTTTCGAACAATTTTGCCGCCTCGGGCAACCGGCCCTCCTGCTCATCAAGGTTGGCCAGATTGTAGAGCGCCGGGATATACTCCGGGCTAATCTGCAACGCCTTCAGCAGGGCCTGCCTGGCCTCCCCTTCCTTCCTGAGGTAGTCAGAGAAAATAACCCCGATATTCAGATAAACTTCCTCGGGCCGGTCGATACCGAGTTCCAGTGCCCGCTGGTAATGCAGGACCGCCGGTTCAAAACGCTGGTGCTTCCTCAGGAGATAGGCAAGGTTATATTCCACCGCCGGTTTTTTGGGAAAAAGCTGCAGATATTCTTCATATCGTCCAATTGCCTCATCATAGCGACCTTGGGAAATATAGAGTTCTGCCAGGGGCCAGAGTAGATGTTCAGCCTGCTCACCTGCCCCCAGCAATGCTTCCAGTTTTGTAATGGCAGCCTCGACCCGGCCGCTCCCGGCCAGTTGCCGGGCGAGCTGAATCTCACGGGCAATTTGAGCTTGACTGTCGATAATAGAAGGCTCCTTCCAAGTTTTCCAACTGGCAACATACCGTGAAGTAAACCCGTTTGTCATGCGTGCTTATCACAAAATTGTATAAATTCTGTCATCTCCACTGGCGGATTCCGCGCTCCCGGGGGTCAAGGGAACTACTAGAAGAAAATTTATAAACCCTAAGGAGCAAAGGAAATGAAAAGCGTATTTTCAACACGCCTTCGGTATGGCGTGTCTGCACTCGTTTTAGCAGGCCTTCATACCATCCCCCTACACCAGACAGCACAGGCCCAGGAAGCCGAAGAGGGTATGGTCTTTGAAGAGGTGGTCGTGACCGGTTCACGCATCGCCCGCAAGGAACTGACCTCCGTCTCTCCGGTTTCTGTCATGGGATCCGAGGAAATCAAGCTTTCCGGTAACGTCAATATCGAGCGGGTTCTCAACGAACTGCCGCAGGTGATGCCGGCCCTGACAAGTTCCTCCAACAACCCCGGGAACGGCACCGCCACCATCGACCTGCGCGGCCTCGGTTCCAACCGGACCCTGGTCCTGGTCAACGGCCGTCGTCACGTGCCGACCACCCTGGACGGCATTGTCGACATCAACCAGATTCCGACGTCCCTCGTCGAACGCGTTGAAGTAGTGACCGGCGGCGCTTCCGCCGTATACGGGTCAGACGCCATCTCCGGCGTGGTCAACTTCATCTACAAGGATGACTTCGAAGGGGTCGAGCTCGACGCCTCCTACGACATGACCGCCAAGGGCGATGCCGAAATCTTTAACACCAGCGTCACCCTCGGCAGCAACTTTGCCGATGACCGCGGTAACGCCGTCCTCTATGTTGGTTACAACAAACGTAACGGCCTGTTTGCCGGTGAACGCGATTTCGGTGAGCAGGCTCTCGGTGATTCTGCCTACTGTTACACCGGCACCACGCCGTCCGTGCTTGAGCCCTGCGGTTCTTCCCGCGTTCCCAGCACTTTCGCGGATAACCTGGGCGTTAGCTTTGTGAACGGGGAAGCCACCCCGAATATTTTCACCGGCAATGTCCCGGCCTGGACCGACCCGGATGCTCCGGCCGACCCCTATCCGTTCGGCTATAACTATATGCCGGTGAACTACCTGCAGCTGCCGCAGGAACGTTTCTCTGCCGCGGCCCTCGGTCACTATGACATAAACGAACATGTCACAGCCTACGCGGAAATCTCTTTCGTTCAGCATAATACACCGCAGCAGCTGGCGCCGACCCCGGCGGAAATCAAGAATTTCCACTTTAACTATGCCGACAACCCCTATCTGACGGATGGGTCAAAAGCATTGTTTGCCACACTGGATGACGGCAGCGGCAAAGACATTACCGCAGGGGACGGCACCGTCTTCCTGTCCAAAGTCCGTCGTCGCCTGCTGGAAAACGGCCCGCGTCTGGCAGATTCCGAATTTTCTTCCCTGCGTATCGTTACCGGCCTGAAAGGCGACGTGGACGACAACTGGAACTATGACGTGTCGGTTAACTATGGCCGGGTAGTCAACAGCAACGCGCTGTTCAATGACGCCTCTTCCAGCCGCTTCATCAACGGCCTGAATGCCGGTGTTGCCAACGACGGCTCCGTCCGCTGTCTGTCCCAGCTTGACCCGGACGGTAATTATGACACCTCCCTGGACCCGAGCTGTGTGCCGGTCAACATCTGGGGTGACGACTCCATGACCGAAGACATGGTGGCCTATACCGCCCAGGATTCCCTGGCCCGCATCACCTACGAACAGTTCATCGTTGAAGGTATCATCAACGGCACCATCGCCGAACTGCCGGCCGGTGACCTTGGCGTCGCCTTCGGTGCGTCTTACCGCGAAGAAAATGCCACCGGCGCCCAGGACTGGCCGTCAGCTTCCGGTGACCTGCTCGGCTTTAACGCCCAGGTCGGCACCGATGCCGGCTATCATGTTTCCGAGGTCTTCGGCGAAGTGGTCATTCCGATTCTGTCCGACACAGCGGGTGCTGAACTTCTGGAAGCCAGCGGCGCCCTGCGTTACTCAGACTACTCCTCTGTCGGCAGTGTCTGGACCTATGCCGGTGGCCTGACCTGGCAGCCGATCTCTGATATCCGCATCCGCGGTCAGTATCAGCGTGCGGTGCGCGCCCCGAACATCAACGAACTGTTCGGCGGTGAATCACAGGGCTTCCCGTCCTATCGGGACCCCTGTAACTCTGCCAACGGCCTGACACCGGAACAGGAAGCCTTCTGCGTGGCCTGGGGTGTACCCGCCGGCCTGATCGACACCTTCAGCCAGGGTGACAGCCAGACTGAAGTCTTCTTCACCTCCAGTCCGGACCTGCAGGAAGAAGTCACCGACACCTTCACCCTGGGGGCAGTTATCCAGCCGTCAGCCGTTGAAGGCCTGAACGTCACCATTGACTATTACAACATCAAGCTGAGCGATGCCATCGGCCTGTTCGGCGGCAGCGCCCAGGGTAATATCAACGGGTGTTTCGCGTCCATGGACCTGAACAGTCAATATTGTCAGAACTCCATTCTGCGTAACCCGCTGGGAGACCTGGAAGCCAACCGTATCGGTTCTGCCAACCTGGCAACCGCCAAAACCGAAGGCATCGATTTCCAGATCGATTACAGCTTTGAGGTGGATGGCATGGGTATCGGCGAAGAGCCGGCAACCCTCGGCATCATGGTTCGCGGGAACTACCTGATGACCATGAAGTTCCAGTCCGAAGAAGGCCAGGACTTCCTTGAGTGTGCCGGCATTTATGCCTGCTGGAACAACCCGTTCGCCCTGTCCGGGACTTCCCCGGAATGGAAAGCGACAACCCGCTTCTCCTATGCCAGCGGTCCGTTCCAGTTCAACATCGACTGGCGCTACATCGGCAGCATGAAGAGCTCCGACTTCTCTGACGATCCGACCCTGCAGGTTGGTGACGATACAGGTCAGGTGCCTGAAAACCAGGAAATCGGCGCCTGGAACTACTTTGACCTGTCCATGAGCTACCAGGCAACCGATAACGTGAACATCTATGGTGGTGTTGAAAATATCTTCGACAAGAAACCGCCGCTCATCGGTGAACTGTACGGCATCCAGAACAACACGGATCCGTCCACTTACGACACCCTGGGCACACGGTTCTACTTCGGTGTCACCACCAGGTTCTAAGAACCCACACAGACCGAAAAGAGAAACGGCGGGAATTTTCCCGCCGTTTTTTTATACCCAATATCTTTTAATTTTAGTCTTCGTTGAGGCTGAACAATTCCATGTTGCCGCCGGTCGCCACCGTATTGATCGTCAGGGTCTTTTCGCAGGCGAAACGATATAGGTAGTGGGGGCCGCCCGCCTTGGGGCCGGTGCCACTGAGCCCTTGGCCGCCGAACGGCTGCACGCCAACCACCGCACCGACAATATTGCGGTTCACATAGGTGTTGCCCACATTAAGTTTGTCAAAGATCTCCTGCGCCCGGCCTTCGATCCGGCTGTGCACGCCGAGGGTCAGGCCGTAACCGGTGGCCCGCACCTCGTCCAGAACCTTGTCAAGGTCACCGGCCCTGTAGCGGATAATATGCAGGACCGGCCCGAACACCTCCCGCTCCAGCTGGCCGATGCGGTCGATCTCATAAATGCGCGGCGCGAAGAAGCTGCCGTCCGGATAAGCTTCCGGCAATGGCAGGGCACATACCGGGAAGGCTTCCCGGTCCATGCGTTCTACATGCCGCTCCAGCATCGCTTTGGCCTCTTCGTCAATCACCGGCCCCACATCAGTGCACAGCTGCAGGGGATCGCCGAGCGTGAGGCAGGCGGCGGCACCTTTGAGCATTTCGATCACCTGGTCGGCGATCTCGCTCTGCAGGTAAAGCACCCGCAGGGCGGAACAGCGCTGGCCAGCCGACTGGAAGGCGGAGCTCAGCACATCATCCACCACCTGTTCCGGCAGCGCCGTGCTGTCGACAATCATCACATTCTGGCCGCCGGTCTCGGCAACCAGCGGCACAATCGGGCCGTCACGCCGGGCCAGGGCCATATTGATGGCTTTGGCCGTCTCCGTGGAACCGGTAAAGGCCACTCCGCCAAGCCGTGCGTCTTCCACCAACCCCGCGCCAACGGTAGCGCCGTCCCCGGGCATCAGGTGCAGCACCTCGCCCGGCACCCCGGCCTGGTGCAGCAGCTTCACCGCCTCGGCGGCAATCAGCGGGGTCTGTTCCGCCGGTTTGGCGATGACCGCATTGCCAGCCGCCAGCGCCGCCGCCACCTGGCCGCTGAAAATGGCCAGCGGGAAGTTCCACGGACTGATACAGACAAAGACGCCGCGGCCATGCAGGCTGAGCTGGTTCAGCTCCCCGGTCGGACCCGGCAGGGTCTTCGGGTCGGCAAAATTCGTCCGTGCCTGCAGGGCGTAGTAGCGGCAGAAATCGACCGCTTCGCGCACCTCGGACAGGCCATCCGCCACCGTGCGGCCAGCCTCGAGGGCAATCAGCCCCATCAGCCGGCTCATATTTTCTTCCAGCAGATCGGCCGCCTTGTCCAGGATATCCGCCCGGGCGGCTCCGCCCACTGCATCCCAGCCTTTCTGGGCCGAACAGGCGAGGCTGTAGGCCTTGTCCATGTCCACTTCGGTGGGCACGCCGACATGACCGACAATCTCTGTACGGTTGGCCGGATTGATAACCTCGACGGTATCCCGCTTCAACAGCTCGCCGCCGACGATGGGTCCTGACAGCCATTCCCCGGTCCGGGCTTCATTCATTTCCTGCAGCAGTTGTTCCGTTGCCAGCGGATCGGCCAGATCCAGGCCGGCGCTGTTGCGGCGCGCGCCCGGCTCGCGTCCGGAGGCGGACAGGATATCCGCCGGCTTCGGAATATTGGGATGGCGGCGCGGTGAGGCCTTTTCCACCTGGGCCAGCACATCCTGCATCAGTTCCTCAACCGAAATGGTCTTGTTCATGAAGCGGTTGACGAAGGAACTGTTGGCGCCGTTTTCCAGCAGGCGCCGCACCAGATACGGCAACAGGTCCTTGTGCGCTCCGACCGGGGCATAGACCCTGAGCGGCGCCGGCACGTCCAGCATCTTGCGCAGCTGGTCATACATCAGGTGCCCCATGCCGTGCAGGCGCTGGAATTCAAAGTTGCGGTCCTTTTTGGCCAGTTCCAGCACCAGGGCCACGGTATAGGCGTTGTGGGTCGCAAATTGCGGGAAGATCACGTCCCGGGCTGCCATCAGCCGTTCGGCACAGATCTGGTAACTGAGGTCCGTGGTCTGTTTGCGGGTATAGACCGGATAGTCCTCAAGCCCCAGTTCCTGGGCATGCTTGATTTCACTGTCCCAATAAGCGCCCTTGACCAGCCGGACCATGAAACGCCGGCTGCTCTCCCGCGCCAGGGCGGTGAGCCAGTCGATGACATAGGGCGCGCGCTTTTGATAGGCCTGGATCACCAGGCCGAGGCCGTCCCAGTCCGCAAGGTCCGGATTGCGGGCCAGATGCTCGAAAATATCCAGCGAGATATCCAGTCGTTCTGCTTCCTCCGCATCAATGGTAAAGCCGATGCCGCCAGCCCGGGCCGCGGCGGCCAGGGACACGATCCGCGGCAGCATTTCGCTCATCACCGTTTCCCGCCGGGCAAATTCATAGCGGGGATGGAGGGCGGAAAATTTGACGGAAATACCGTCCGCTTCAATCACGCTGGGCTGGCCGTTGGCGGCGCTGATTTTCTCGATGGCCTCCATATAGGCCCGGAAATAACGGTCCGCATCGGCCATGGTGCGGGCGCCTTCGCCCAGCATATCAAAGGAGAAGCGGGTCCCAGGCTGGTTGAGCTTATGCCCCCGGTCAGTGGCCTCCTTGATGGAGCGGCCCAGCACATACTGGTTGCCCATAATTTTCATGGCCTGGGTAACAGCGGAACGGATCACCGGCTCCCCGCTGCGGGAGATGATCTTCCCCATCCATTTGGAGGGATTTTTATGGGCCTCTTCGCCCAGTTCCACCACGCGACCGGTCAGCATCAGTCCCCAGGTCGAAGCATTGACCAGCAGGGAATCCGAATGCCCCAGATGACTGGACCATTCGCCGGAGCGCATTTTCTCGGAAATCAGCCGGTCGGCGGTATCCCCATCGGGCACCCTGAGCAGGGCCTCGGCCAGGCACATCAGCGCCACACCTTCCCGGTTGGACAGGCCGAATTCCTGCAGGAAGTAATCCATGGTGCCCTGGTCGTCACTTTTTTCCCGGGATTCACTGACCAGCGCCCGGGCGGTCTCGACGATACGCTCGCGGGCGGCATTGGTCAGGCCGGACGCCCGAAACAGGTTGGCGATCGCTTGCTCCTCGTCCCTGTGCTGGGCCTGGCGCAGTGCCGTTCTGATCTCGTCCAGCGACCGAACCGGAATATCCTCCGACGGGGTCAGGTCATACATAGTCCACTCCTTGAATACATGAAGACTGTTTTCACGGATTTTACTATCTATTTAGCGATATATGTCGCCATTTTTTCAAATTAGTCGGTTTTTTTTCTATAAAAAACGATAATTACCAGAATAAATGACTATCAGCATTCAACCATATTGACCGCCAGGCCGCCTTTCGAGGTTTCCTTGTATTTTTCCTGCATGTCCCGGCCGGTCTGGCGCATGGTTTCAATGACCCGGTCCAGGGAAACCATATGGCGGCCATCCCCGCGCAGCGCGAGGCGCGCCGCATCCACCGCCTTGATCGCGCCCATGGCGTTGCGTTCGATACAGGGCACCTGCACCAGGCCGCCCACGGGATCACAGGTCAGGCCGAGGTTATGCTCCATGCCGATCTCGGCGGCATTCTCCACCTGCTCGTTGCTGCCGCCAAGCGCCGCCGCCAACCCGCCGGCCGCCATGGAGCAGGCCACCCCGACTTCTCCCTGGCAGCCCACTTCGGCGCCGGAGATGGAGGCGTTTTTCTTGTACAGCGAGCCGATCGCCGCTGCCGTCAGCAGAAAACAATGAATGCCTTCCCGGCCCTTCTGGTTATAAAAGCGGTCAAAATAGCGCAGCACCGCCGGAAGGATCCCGGCCGCGCCATTGGTCGGCGCCGTCACCACCCGCCCGCCGGCCGCATTTTCCTCATTTACCGCCAGAGCCCAGAGGTTGATCCAGTCCATGATGATGGCCGGATCGCGCAGCTGTTTTTCCATACCCTTCTGCAGGTCGCCATAGAGCCGTTTGGCCCGGCGTTCCACTTTCAGGCCGCCGGGCAGTATGCCCTCCTGTGCGCAGCCGCGGTCAATGCAGGCCTCCATGACCCCATAGAGGTGATCCAGTCCCGCCAGCACTTTCTTTTTCGGCTGCAGGGTCATTTCATTGGCCAGCATCAGGTCGGAAATACGCAGCTTGTTATCCCTGCAGGTGGCCAGCAGGTCCGACGCATGATCGAACGGATAAGGCACCGGGCCCTGCACCGGCGCCGGATAATTGCTGCCCAGTTCCTGTTCCGAGACGACAAAGCCGCCGCCGACCGAATAAAACGCCTCCCGGGCCAGCTGCTCGCCAGCCTTGTCAAAGGCGGTGAATTCCATACCGTTGCTGTGGTGCGGCAACAGTTCGTCCATCCTGAAGTGAATATCCCGTGTTTCATCAAAGGCAACCCGGCACCGCCCCAGCAGCTTGACCTGCTTTTCACCACGAATGGCGTCGAGACAGCCGTCGATGATCTCCGGGTCAATGGTGGCAGGGTCATGGCCGGACAGGCCAAGCAGAAGCGCGCGGTCCGTGGCATGCCCCTTGCCTGTCAGGGCGAGCGAGCCATAAAGGCTGACCTGCAGGGAGACAATCTCCTGCAGCTTGCCGGCGCTATTCAAATTGTCGAGAAATCTTTTGGCGGCAATCATGGGGCCGACCGTATGGGAACTGGACGGACCTATACCGACCTTGAAGAGGTCAAATGTGCTCAGAAACATAAACCACCCTATATTCAGACGTGCCAAATAGCGGCCGGTTTAAACCCCGAGCTTCCGTTACTTATTTGGCAACGAGCCCTTTATCAATGGCCCGGATATAATCCAGAACCCGAAACCATTTATTCGCCTGGCAGATCTGTATGGCCTGGGACCGTCCCATCCGACGGACCAACTGCCGTGCCAGCACTTCAATAGTTTCCTCACCCATCGTTTTACACTCACGTTTTGCTGCACTGCGGAATCTAATAAGTTCAGACTACTCCCCTGAGTGTAATTTTCAACAAAAATAGTGTGTATTCCCGAAAATAAGATGTTTTGTAACAGTTACCCTGTGACTTCCGGCGAAAAATATCGTTCTTGAACATCAAAACGGGAAATTATTCCGATCGCAGCCGGACAAGGTTGGGCAGTAGCGGACAACACACGCAGAAAAAAGGCCTTTTCCGCAGAAAAGGCCTGAGAGTCAGTATTTAGGAGAAAGAGTAGAACCTGCACGTCCGCAAGCCACAACAAAGGTTTTGAGTGCCACCTGAAGGAATGGAGGGAGGGTCCATTCCACAATAACCTTCTAAGATACAGTGACAAAGCCACCCACCATATCTATTTCGCGGACGTGCAGGGTTCCTCGTGTTGGACAGATGTAATGCCACTGTCCTGTCACCATGCAGTTCCCTTTCGGGAACATCCAATCATAATTTATAAATTGTATACAAAATTATGATTCGCCTACAGATTATCTTTAAACCCACAGGATATGTTGCTATAATGCAAAAAAATTCAGAATAATATCTACATAACCACTTAGAAATCAGTATAAAGAACTATGACAACAGATCACTCGAAGCGACTGGACCGTATCGACCGCAAAATTCTTTCGGTCCTTCAGGAAGAAGGCCGTATTCCCAACGTCAAGCTTGCCCAGAAAGTCAATCTCAGCCCCACGCCCTGCCTGGAACGGGTCAAGCGCCTGGAGCGGGAAGGCTATATCCGGGGCTATGTTGCCCTGCTGGACCCCAAGCTGCTGGATGCGGCCCTGGTATCCTTCATCGAAGTGTCCCTGGACCGCACCACCACCCGGGCGCTGGATAATTTCCGCGAGGAAGTCATGCGCATGGAAGAAGTCCAGGAATGCCATATGGTGGCCGGCGGCTTTGATTACCTGATCAAGGTCCGGACCCGGGACATGGAACACTATCGCCGTTTTCTCGGGGAAAAATTATCCGCCATCAAAGACGTCAGCACCACCCATACCTATGTGGCGATGGAGGAAGTCAAGGCTACCAGCGCGATTACGGTTCCAAAAGCTTGATCCCGGCGCAGAAAGCCCCTATATCAGTCATCATAAAAGCCACAAGGATTGGAGTTTGGGTTTATGACAAAAGTAACATTCATCACGGCCGATGATGAGCGCATTGAAGTAGACGCAGAAGACGGCACAACTTTGATGGAAGCCGCCGTCAACAACAGCGTTCCCGGCATTGATGCCGATTGCGGCGGCGCCTGTGCCTGCGCCACCTGCCATGTGATTGTACCGGACGCCTTCAAGGAAGCCACCGGCAAGCCAAGCGAAGACGAAGAAGCCCTGCTTGATTTTCTGGATAACCACGAAGAAAACAGCCGCCTCAGCTGTCAGATCGAGGTGACTCCTGCCCTGGAAGGCATGGAAGTAACAGTTCCGGAAATGTAAGCGGCTAAAGCTTTTCTTCCCGAAGCATATTGATGATGCCGGAAAAATCCTTTCCGGCATTTCCTTCGTCTGAAAAAGCCGTATAAAGCTGTTCCGCCAGATGGCCGAGCGGCGTCGAGGCCCCACACCCTTCCGCCGCGTCATTGGCAAGCCGCAGGTCCTTGAGCATCATTGCGGCGGCAAACCCCGGATTATAGTCATTGTTGGCCGGTGATGTCGGCACCGGGCCCGGCACCGGGCAATAGGAGGTCAGGGACCAGCACTGACCGGACGCCCTGGACGAAATATCAAACAGCTTCTGCGCCTCCAGGCCCAGTTTCTCCGCCAGCACAAAGGCCTCGGACACCGAAATCATCTGGATGCCCAGCATCATATTGTTACAGATCTTGGCCGCCTGACCGGCCCCGGCGTCCCCGGCATGGATGATGTTGGCGCCCATGGCGTCGAGATAGGTTTTCGCCGCCTCAAACGCATCGTCAGTGCCGCCGACCATGAACGTCAGCGTGCCGGCGGCGGCCGCCGCCACACCGCCCGACACCGGCGCATCCACCATGGCAAAACCTGCCTCGGCCGCTGCGGCGATCACCTCGCGGGCGCTGGCCACATCAATGGTGGAACAATCCATCAGGATCGTGTCGGCAGGAATATTCTTCAGGATGCCGTCATCCCCCAGATAAACGGATTTAACATGCTGCCCGGCCGGCAACATGGTCACCACCGCGTCCACATCGGTGACCGCTTCTGCAACCGATCCTGCCGGCGCCGCGCCCTGCTCTTGCAGCGCCGCCATGGCCGCCTCGTTCAGGTCGAACACCTTGAGGGTGTGACCGGCCTTGATCAGATTGGCGGCCATGCCGCCGCCCATATTGCCCAAACCAATGAATGCCACCGTCGCCATGTTATGTCTCCCAGATCTATAAACTGTTTATTGAAGGTTGAGTTCCCGGTCGCCCAGGGACTCAAAATGTTTCAGGACATGGTCTTCGCTGACGTCCTGCAGGGAAGCCGGGGACCATACGGGGGAATTGTCCCGGTCGATCAGAACCGCTCGGATGCCCTCGAAGAAGTCGCTCTGATAGGTCACGATATGATTGACCAGCCGGTATTCCATACGCATGCAGTCATCAAATTCCATCCCCGCGCCGCGCAGCAGCTGTTCCAGCGTCAGCTTGAGGCTGGTCGGCGACATTTTGCCAATCGTCTCAAGTGTCGTTCCGGCCCAGGAATGATCGATGGCGCCGAGGTGATCACAAATGTCTTCCACTGTGGTTTCCGCAAAGGCGGCGTCGATCAGGTCGCGGAATTCATCGAGCGGCGCGTCACCGGCCTGCTCGGCGAAGGCGCCGATAATCTGGTCCACTTCTTCCGGAGTTTCCAGATCAGCCTCCACCAGTGCCGCCTTGAGGGCTTCGAGCCGGTCGGACGGCACATAGGCCGTCCCGATGCCGGTATAAAGACAATCGGCCGCCTTGAGCCGCGCCCCGGTCAGACCGAGGTAAACCCCCAGCCTGCCCGGCAGGCGGGGCAGGAAGTAGCTGCCGCCCACATCAGGAATCAGGCCGATTCCGGTTTCGGGCATGGCAAACAATGTCTTGTCGCCGACAATACGGTGCGAACCATGCACGGAAATGCCGACCCCGCCGCCCATGGTAATGCCGTCGAGGAAAGAGATATAGGGCTTGGGGAAATGGAAGATGCGGGCGTTCATCCGGTATTCGGTGGCGAAAAAGGCTTCCGCCGGGCCGCTGTGATCGGGCCCGTTTTCCGCCAGGGTGCGCACGTCCCCGCCGGCGCAGAAGGCCTTGTCCCCGGCGCCTTCCACCAGCACGGCGGCAATGGCGTCGTCTTCCGCCCATTCGGCCAGCTGCGCCTCCATTTTGGCGCACATGTCGGTGCTGAGCGCATTGAGCGCCCTGGGCCGATTGAGGAGAACACAGCCGATGCGGCCCTTGACCTCAAACAGGATTTCCGCGTCCGTCGTCATCCCCACTCTCCTATCGTTCCGCCATCAGCTGGCGGGAAATGATCAGGCGCATCACCTCATTGGTGCCTTCCAGGATCTGGTGCACCCGCACGTCCCGCAGGAAGCGTTCCAGCGGATAATCGTTGAGGTAGCCATAGCCGCCATGCAGCTGCAGGGCCTCGTTGACCACCTTGAAGCCGGTGTCAGTTGCCAGGCGCTTGGCCATGGCGGCAAACTTGGTCGCATCATGCGCCCCTTCCGTCACCTTCTGCGCCGCCTTGTGCAAAAGCAAGCGGGCCGCTTCCAGCTCGGTCGCCATGTCGGCAATGCGGAACTGCAACGCCTGGAAGCTGTCCAGAGAACGGCCAAACTGTTTGCGGTCACCCATGTAGGTGAGGCTCAGGTCGAGGCAGGCCTGCGCCGCGCCGAGCGAACAGGCGCCGATATTGAGACGACCGCCGTCCAGGCCCTTCATGGCGAATTTGAAGCCTTCGCCTTCCCGGCCAAGCAGGTTTTCCGCCGGCACCCGGCAGTTGTCGAACATGACCATGGCCGTCGGCTGGCTGTTCCAGCCCATTTTGCGTTCCCGGGCGCCAAAGCTCAGGCCTTCGGTGCCTTTTTCGACGACAATGGCGCTGATGCCTTTGGGGCCTTCCTCGCCAGTGCGCACCATGACCACGTAAACATCGGAAAAACCGCCGCCGGAAATGAACGCCTTGGAGCCGTTGAGCACGTAATGGTCACCATCGCGCACCGCCTTGGTCTTGAGCGAGGCCGCGTCTGAGCCAGCGCCCGGCTCGGTCAGGCAGTAGCTGCCGACCAGTTCCATGGTGGTGAGGCGCGGGCAGTATTTCTGCCGGGTTTCCTCGGAGCCGAAGCTGTCGATCATCCAGGTCACCATATTGTGAATGGTGAGGTAGGCCGCCGTGGAGGTGCAGCCCTTGGACAGTTCCTCGAAAATGATGGCGGCATCGAGCCGGGTGAGTTCGGATCCGCCCACATCTTCGCGGGTGTAAATCCCCGCCAGGCCGAGTTCCGCCGCCTTGCGCAGCTTGTCGACCGGGAAATGGTGATCCCGGTCCCACTCCGCCGCAAAGGGCGCCAGTTCATTTTCCGCAAAGTCACGGGCCATATCCTGCATGGCCCGCTGTTCTTCTGTAAAATAAAAGTCCATTTTGCAATCCCTCTTTTTGCTGAGTCTAGACGATTATTTCAGGGTTGGAATAGAAAAATCTGTCTCGATGATGCTGCTCGGCCAGCGCGAGGTGATGGTTTTCACCTTGGTATAGAAGCGTACCGCTTCCATGCCGAACTGGTTATGGTCGCCAAACGCAGACTGTTTCCAGCCGCCGAAGCTGTGGAAGGCCAGCGGCACCGGGATCGGCACGTTGATGCCGACCATACCCACTTCAACTTTGTCGGCATAGGTGCGGGCGGCCGCACCATTGTGGGTAAAGATTGAGGTGCCGTTGCCATATTCATGGTCGCTTGCCAGCGCCATGCCTTCCTCGAAGCTTTGCACACGCACCAGCTGCAGCACGGGGCCGAAAATCTCATCCTTGTAGGATTTCATGTCCGGCTTGACCCGGTCAAACAGGCTGCCGCCAAGGAAGAAACCGTTGTCATGTCCGGGGACCGAGAACCCGCGGCCGTCCACCACCAGCTCGGCGCCTTCTTCGACGCCCATCTGGATATAGTTCATTACTTTCTGGCGATGTTCAGCGGTCACCAGCGGCCCCATTTCCAGATCACGCTCCAGGCTCGGGCCGATTTTCAGCGCCTCCACCCGCGGTTTCAGCATTTCCACCAGCCGGTCGGCCACTTCATCGCCGACACAGACGCCGACGGAGATGGCCATACAGCGCTCCCCGGCAGAGCCATAGGCAGCCCCCATCAGGGCGTTGGCCACATTTTCCAGGTCCGCATCGGGCATGATCAGCATATGGTTCTTGGCCCCGCCCATGGCCTGGCAGCGTTTGCCGTGGGCGGTCGCCGTTGCGTAGACATATTTGGCGATGGCGGTTGAACCGACAAAGCTCACCGCCTTGATCCGCTCGTCGGTGAGCAGGCAATCGACCGCTTCCTTGTCGCCGTTGACCACATTGAGCACGCCTTTGGGGCCGCCGGCCTCGACCCAAAGCTCGGCCAGGCGCATCGGGCAGCCCGGGTCTTTTTCGGACGGCTTGAGGACCACCGTGTTGCCGGTGACCATGGCCATGCAGGCCATCCACAGCGGGATCATGGCCGGGAAGTTGAACGGGGTGATCCCGGCGACAACGCCCAGCGGCTTGCGCATGCTGAAAATGTCGATCTCGCGGGACGCATTGTCCGAGAACTCGCCCTTTTGCAGGTGCGGGATGCCGCAGGCGAACTCGGCCACTTCAATACCGCGCAGCACGGACCCCATGGCGTCCTCGATCACCTTACCGTGTTCCCGGGACACCAGTTCGGCCAGCTCCGGCTGTTTTTCATACAACAGCTGGGTAAAGCGGGTCATGATGCGGGAACGCTGGACGATGGAGGTGGCGGACCATTCCGGAAACGCCGCCTGAGCAGCGGCGATGGCCTCTTCCACTTCGGCCGTTGTCGCCAGCGGTGTTTTGGCGGAAACTTCGCCCGTGCTGGGGTTGAAAACATCCTGGAACCGGCCGCTTTTGCCGGCTACATGTTCACCATTGATATAATGCGTATATTCCTTGACCATTCTGTCTCTCCAGATTGAAAGCCACCCTGCCTTGGCGGCAGTTTCCTTTATTCATTGACCAGGGGATTTTAATAGCGACAATTTTGCATATCCATATTATATTATTCACACTTGTTCTGCATTTTTGCACAATGGATCAGGCATGTATAACTGGAACGATCTCAAGTTTTTTCTCGAACTTTCCCGGCGCGGCAAGCTGGTGGAAGCGGCCCGCCGCCTGCATGTGGATCATACCACCGTCAGCCGCCGGATCACGGCACTGGAAGAGGCGCTCAACGCCCGGCTGTTCGATAAATCCCCGCGGGGCTACCAGCTGACCGACGCGGGTCTGCGGCTGCTGCCTTTGGCCGAACAGATGGAGGCCCAGTCCACCAGCCTGTATCAGAGCATTTCCGGCAAAGACGCCAGTTTTTCGGGCACCGTGCGCCTTGCCGCACCGGAAGCGGTCGGCATCAACGTGATCGCCCCCAACATGGACCAGTTCCGGCAGAAATATCCGGATATTGAACTGGAGCTGGTGGCCGAAACCCGGCAGACCAGCCTTTCGAAACGGGAAGCCGACATTGCCATCACCCTGGCGCGCCCCTCATCAGGCCGGCTGGTGGCGTGGAAGCTTGGCGATTACCGGCTCAGGCTTTATGGCGCGCCATCCTACCTGGCGAACCATCCGCCGATAGAGACGGCTGACGACCTCGCCGGTCATGACTTCATCGGTTATATCGATGACCTGATCCAGATGCCGGAGCTCCGTTTCATGGAAGAACTTTTCCGCAGCCCTCATATCATATTCCGCAGCACCAATGTGATGGCGCAATACCGGGCCGCGCTCAGTGGCGTCGGTCTTGCCATGGTCCATTGCTTCATGGTCGGGGACAAGGCCGGGCTGACGCCTGTTCTGCCGGAACAGATCTTTGTCGAGCGGCAATACTGGCTGATGGTGCATGAAGACCTGCGCAAGGTCGCCCGGATCGATGCGGTCTGCGGCTTCCTCACCGACCTGTTCCGGGACAAACAATCGCTGATGCTCGGCAGGGAAAGCTAGAGGATCACTCTACAGGACCACCAGGGATTCGGTCGCTTTCATCAGCCAGTCCTTTTCCTTGCCGGACAGATGGGGACCGACAATTTCCCGGACCTGGGCGTGATAGATATTGAACCAGGTGATTTCGGGCGTTGTCATCATATAGGCGTTGACCAGCCGCTTGTCGATCGGCACATGGGTCAGGGTTTCGAAACTGAGCATGGGCTGCTCTTCTTCTTCGAATTTTCGTTCCCGCACCAGCACGAGATTTTCGATCCGGATGCCATATTCGCCTTCCTTGTAATAGCCGGGCTCGTTGGACAGGATCATACCCGGCTCCAGGGGCACATTGAAGCCAAGCCGGGAAATGCTCTGCGGGCCTTCATGGACGCCCAGGTAGCTGCCGACGCCGTGGCCGGTGCCATGATTGTAATCCAGCCCCACATCCCACAACGGCTTGCGGGCCAGGCTGTCCAGGTGAGCGCCGGAGCGGCCATGGGGGAACCTGGCCTGGGCCAGAGCGATATGCCCCTTCAGGACCCGGGTGAAGCGGTCTTTCTGCTCCTCCGTCGGCGTGCCGATAATCACTGTCCGGGTAATATCCGTGGTGCCGTCCAGATACTGGCCGCCGCTATCCACCAGATACAGCATGTCAGGCTCAAGCTTGCGCCGGCTCTGTTCCGTCGCCCGGTAGTGGACGATCGCCCCGTTGGGCCCGGCCCCGGAGATGGTGCCGAAACTGGTATCTTTAAACAAAGGCTGCTCCTGGCGGAAAGACAGAAGCTTTTCCTCGGCATCTATTTCGTCGATCTCGCCCTTTGGTCCCATTTCGTCGAGCCAGGCCAGGAACTTGCAGACGGCGATGGCATCCCGGTTGTGGGCATTGCGGGTCCCCGTGATCTCCGCCTCATTTTTCATCGCCTTGGGCAGAACGCAGGGATCATCGGCGGGAATAAGTTTGGCACCCGCTTTTTCCAGAATTTCAAAGACAGCAGCGTGTGTGCGCTTGGGATCGACACAAACCTTTTTCTGTTTCAGTTTTTTCAGGTGGTCGATAAAATCTGACTTGTCCGCCAGTTTCACCTGCTTGCCGAGAAAGCCTTTCAGATCTTCGTCCACTTTGCCGGGATCAATGAAAAGCGTGGCCGACCCGTCCGCAAACAGAATGGCATAGCTGGAGACCAGCGGGGTATGCGCCACATCGCTACCGCGGATATTAAACAGCCAGGCAATAGAGTCGAGCATTGTCAGGACCACGGCATCGGCACCTTTGGTCTTTGTGTCCGCCGCGATCCTTTCCCGCTTGTGCCGGGACTCTTCGCCGGAATATTCGGTGGGATGGGAAACCGCAGGCGCATCGGAATCCGCCGGTCGGCCCTGCCAGACCTGGTCGATGGGATTTTCGTCCACGGGCAGGAGTTCTGCCCCTTTTTCCGACAGCTTATCAGAAACCTTGCCGATCCACTCCCGGGTATGGAGCCAGGGATCATAGCCGATTCGATCCCCCTTTTTCACCCGTTCCGCCAGCCAGTCTTCGATCTTGTCCTCAAAAAGGTCCAGAGGCGCAAACTGGCGTTTGTCGGTTTGCTGGCGCACCTGCAGCGTGTAGCGGCCATCGACAAAGATGGCCCCTTCAGACATGGTAAGCGCCGCTTGTCCCGCCGAACCGGTAAAACCGGTCAGCCAGGCCAGCCGTTCCGCATTGGCCGGTGTATATTCATTCTGGTGTTCGTCCGCGTGAGGGACGACAAACCCCTGGAGCCCCAGATCACGCAACTGCTGTCTGAGAGCCAGTAAACGCCCTTTTGTCATACAACACTGTCCCCAATTCGAAGGTCAGAAGCTATTCCAAGAATTTCTATTAAGAACATTGTCGATGGCTTCTGTCAATGCCGAGATCTGTGCCGGCTCGATACTGAGGGCCGGCGTGACGTAAATGACATCGCCCAGAGGCCGGACCCAGACGCCTTCCCGGACGAATTCCTCACGCATTTTGGCGGTATCCTCGATCTTTTCCAGCTGGATCACCGCCACCGCCCCCTTGACCCGCACATCCACCACCCCGGGCTTGTCCCGGAACTGGGCAAAGCTCTGGGTCAGATGGCCCTCGATCTTTTTCACCCGGTCCAGCACCGGTTCTTCCTCGAAAATGTCCAGCGAGGCATTGGCGGCGGCACAGGCCAGCGGGTTGGCCATATAGGTGGGGCCATGCATGAAGGCCTTATCCGGGTCATCGGACAGAAAGGCCTCATACACCCGGTCGGTCGCCACCGTCGCCGCCATGGCCACGGTGCCGGCGGTCAGCGCCTTGCCGAGACAGATAATGTCAGGCACCACCTCCGCCTGCTCACAGGCAAACATGGTGCCGGTGCGGCCGAAGCCGGTAAAAATCTCGTCGAGGATGAACAGCACATCGGCTTTATGACAGGCCTCGGCAATGCCTTTGAGAATTTCCGCCTCGTGAAACTTCATGCCTCCCGCGCCCTGGATCAGCGGCTCCATAATCACCCCGGCGATGCTGTTCCGGTTTTCACAAAGGAACTGCTCCAGCTCGGCCAGGTCCTCCGCTGTTTCCGGCAGGGCGCGGATATACTGCTGCTGCAGGTAGCCGCCGAACGCCTTGTGCATGCCGTCGTCGCTGTCGCCCACCGACATGGCGGCAGAGGTATCCCCGTGATAGCCGGCCTTGAACCCGACAAAGCGGGCCCGGCCTTCGATACCCTGGTTGAGCCAGAACTGCACCGCCATCTTCAGGGCGATTTCCACGGAGACCGATCCGGATTCGGAAAAAAAGACGTGATTAAGGTCGCCGGGCAGAAGCCCTGCCAGCCGCCGCGACAGGTCAAGCGCCCCCTCATGGACCAGGCCGCCCAGCATCACATGGGACATCCGGTCGATCTGCGCCTTCATTTTCTCTTTCATGCCGGGATGGTTATAGCCGTGGCAGGCGGTCCACCAGCTGGCGATGCCGTCAAGAAGCCTGCGGCCGTCGGCCAGCTCCAGGTAAACCCCGTCGGTGCCGACCACCGGCAAGGCATCCGGCGCCGTTTTCATCTGGGTATAGGGCAGCCAGATATTGTCATAGCCTTCCCGGTACCATTCCGGAAGATCCGCGCTCAGCTC
>NZ_VFIY01000013.1 GCF_006385175.1 Emcibacter nanhaiensis | reverse complement strand
GAGCTGAGCGCGGATCTTCCGGAATGGTACCGGGAAGGCTATGACAATATCTGGCTGCCCTATACCCAGATGAAAACGGCGCCGGATGCCTTGCCGGTGGTCGGCACCGACGGGGTTTACCTGGAGCTGGCCGACGGCCGCAGGCTTCTTGACGGCATCGCCAGCTGGTGGACCGCCTGCCACGGCTATAACCATCCCGGCATGAAAGAGAAAATGAAGGCGCAGATCGACCGGATGTCCCATGTGATGCTGGGCGGCCTGGTCCATGAGGGGGCGCTTGACCTGTCGCGGCGGCTGGCAGGGCTTCTGCCCGGCGACCTTAATCACGTCTTTTTTTCCGAATCCGGATCGGTCTCCGTGGAAATCGCCCTGAAGATGGCGGTGCAGTTCTGGCTCAACCAGGGTATCGAAGGCCGGGCCCGCTTTGTCGGGTTCAAGGCCGGCTATCACGGGGATACCTCTGCCGCCATGTCGGTGGGCGACAGCGACGACGGCATGCACAAGGCGTTCGGCGGCTACCTGCAGCAACAATATATCCGGACCCTGCCGCAAAGCGACGAGGATCTGGCGGAACTGAAACAATTTCTTCGGGAAAACAAGGACAGCATTGCCGGGGTGATCATGGAACCGCTGATCCAGGGCGCAGGCGGCATGAAGTTTCACGAAGCGGAAATTCTGGGAGGCATTGCCGAGGCCTGCCGCAAAGCAGATGTGCTGTTCATACTGGACGAAATTTTCACCGGTTTTGGCCGTACCGGCACCATGTTTGCCTGTGAACAGGCGGAGGTGGTGCCCGACATTATCTGCCTCGGCAAGGCGCTGACGGCGGGCACGGTGGCCATGGCGGCGACAGTGGCCACCGATCGGGTCTATGAGGCGTTTCTGTCTGATGACCCGGAAAAGGCGTTCATGCACGGCCCCACCTATATGGCCAATCCGCTGGCCTGTGCCGCGGCCAATGCCTCGCTGGATATTTTCGAGGAAGAGGATGTGCTGGACCGGGTGAAAAAGATCGAGGGGCATCTGACCCAGAGCTTTGCCCAGTTCCGCGACAAGCCCGGTGTGGTGGATGTGCGGGTCAAGGGTGCGGTGGCGGTGATCCAGCTGGAAAGGATCGAGGATACCGCAAAATTGCGTGAGGAATTTGTCCGGGAAGGCGTCTGGATCCGACCTCTTGGCGATGTCATTTACGTCACGCCGGCCCTCAGTATCGAGTCCGCGGAAATCTCGGCATTGACAGAAGCCATCGACAATGTTCTTAATAGGTCTTCTTGGAACGATTCTAACCAGTAAATTGGGGACAGGGTATGACAAAAGGGCGTTTGCTGGCTCTCAGGCAGCAGTTGCGGGACCTGGGACTCCAGGGATTTGTCGTCCCTCACGCGGACGAACACCAGAATGAATATACACCCGCCAATGCGGAACGGCTTGCCTGGCTGACAAAAAGCTAAGCGCAGGGTCCTAGAACAGGGCTGTGTCTAAGAAGCGCCTTACATTTTAATACTGACCATAGATGCAAACTATAGCTTAAAGTTTCGATATAATTTCGAACGGGTTGGGAGTGGCGCAGCTCATGAACGGTTTTATTTAGCACTTGTTCACAGGGCAGAATGCTATATTTCCACTGTCAGCACCGGCTTGCTTTGAAGCTTGAATGTATTAAGGACAAAACTTGATTCAATATGAGCGATGCCCTTGAGTTTTGTCAGAACCGAAAGCAACTCCCGGTAATGGTCCAAATCATTCACATAGGCATGCAACATATAATCAGCCTTGCCGCTCATCAAATGACCATCGACCACTTCGGGAATATCTGATACGGCCTGCTCAAAAACATGAAGCACCTCGTCAACTTGTCGGTCCAGTGTAATAGAGATCATTACGCCCATTGAGCCCCGGAACAGGCTGTCATTCAGTTCCGCCCTGTAGCCGGTGATAATGCCGTCTTCCTCCATTTGCCGCACTCGGCGTAACGTCGGGGTTAGGGAAAGGGAAATCTTGTCCGCCAGGTCGCGCCAAGATATGCGACCTTCATGGGTCAGGATATCCAGGATCTTCCGGTCAATAGCATCAAGCTTCTTCATGGTAGTAATTATGTCTAATAAATAAATAAATATTGGTTCATAAATACTATATATAGGTTTTGCGTAAGGTCAATATGGCAACACTTGCCAACGAATTAGCTGTATGTTCACAGGCAATATTAATGACTGTGGACTCAAGACGTATGAGCAAGAAAAACGAATATCTGGACGAAATGTATGGAACTGCCGCTGGCAGGACGTTTATGACCGGCATTCAGGCGCTGGTGCGCCTGCCGATGGCGCAAAGGAATCTGGATAGAAAGCGTGGACTAAAAACGGCCGGGCTGTTAACCGGCTACCGTGGTTCACCCCTCGGTGCGTATGACCAGCAGCTGTGGCGGGCGGAAGCCTACCTGAAGGATCATGATATTGTGTTTCAACCGGGTCTGAATGAAGATCTTGCTGCGACAGCCCTTTGGGGGGCACAGATGCACAAGGCCTATGGCTCTTCGGATGTGGATGGTGTTTTCGGCATATGGTACGGCAAGGGCAATGGTGTTGATCGTACCGGTGACGTATTCCGCAATGCGAATACGCTTGGCACCTCAGCACTCGGCGGTGTCCTGGCTGTCGGTGGCGATGATCACGCGGCGCAGTCTTCCATGTTCCCGCACCAGACAGACGGTATTTTCCAGTCTGTGCTGATGCCGGTACTGCAGCCCTCAAACGTGCCTGAAATTCTCACCCTGGGTCTTGCCGGGATTGCGCTCTCCCGCTATTCCGGGCTCTGGATATCAATGAAAACCATTGCGGAGGTAGTGGAAAGCGCTGCCTCTTTTGACCTGCCAGATCTTTTTCCGGATTTTGATCTGCCGGATATTGCCGTTCCCAATCGGGGGTTCGGTTGGGACCCTGCTGTAAACTGGCCGGCGGAAAGAGTAGAATACGAGCGTCGCATGCATGAGGAACGCCTGCCTGCAGCTATGGCATGGGCCGTTGCAAACAGACTTGATCATCCTGTGATGGCGCCACAGAAGCCCCGTTTTGTCATTGTCACCGTCGGCAAGGCCCATCAGGACCTGATGCAGGCGTTTGAGGATATGGGGCTGGGAGTAGCAAAGGTTGCCGAAATGGGAATTGCTATTTACAAAGTTGCTATGAGCTGGCCCCTGGCGACGGAACCCCTTGTATCTTTTGCAAGGGATGCCGAGGAAATCATTGTTGTTGAGGAGAAGGCCCCTATTGTAGAGGATCAGTTAAAATCTGCTCTTTACAACAGGACGGGCAGGCATCCGCGTGTGGTTGGAAAAACTGACGGAACCGGAAAAGCCTTACTCCCAGTTATAAATGAATTTACGCCAGATATGGTGGCGGCCGTACTGGTCGCTAGACTGGGAGCTTTGTTGCCCGAGGAGACGAGGCAAAGACTTGCAGTACGAAAGGAAGCGACGGGAGAGGCCGCAATTCTACCGTTTCCAAAACGAAAGCCATTTTTCTGCGCAGGCTGTCCCCATAACAGTTCGACAAAGACGCCGGAAGGGTCAATCTCCGGCGGCGGTATTGGCTGCCACGTTATGGCGCTTTCCCTGCCCAAGCTGAAAACAGGGACCTTTAGCCAGATGGGCGGAGAGGGCTTGCAGTGGGTTGGAGCCGAACCTTTTTCAAAAACCCGGCATGTTTTCCAGAATCTGGGCGATGGAACATACCAGCACAGCGGCCTGCTAGCCATTCGCGCTGCCGTAGCGGCCAAATCGAATATAACATTCAAGGTGCTATTCAATGATGCTGTGGCGATGACGGGCGGCCAGCCTGCAGAAGGAACACCAGATCCGGTGGGTGTTGTCGAGCAAATGCTGGCCGAGGGGGTCGGCATGGTTTATATCGTTAGCGATGACCCGGCGAAATGGCAGGGGCAACAAAAGATTTCCGGCAACGTTCAGGTCAGGCACCGCGACGAGATGGACGCTGTCCAGCGACATTTGCGAACAATTTCCGGAGTGACTGCAATAGTTTATGAACAGACTTGTGCGGCAGAAAAGCGCCGCCGCCGGAAGCGGGGGGCATTCCCGGATCCGGATAAGCGCCTGTTCATCAATCCGCGCGTCTGTGAAGGTTGCGGCGACTGTTCCGTTCAGTCCAACTGCATTGCCATCGAGCCCACGGATACGCACTATGGTAGAAAACGAAAGATCAACCAGAGCAGTTGCAATAAGGACTTTTCCTGCGTGAAGGGTTTTTGCCCGAGCTTTGTGGAAGTTGCTGGTCCGGTTCTAAGGAAACCAGATAGCGCCTACGTGAAGGGGCTGGAGGAAAATCTGTTCAGGAACATACCGTTGCCGGAACTGCCCGCGCTTGGAGACATCGTTTACAACATCTATGTGGCGGGGATCGGAGGTCTCGGAGTGCTTACAACGGGTTCACTTCTTGGGACTGCGGCTTTCCGGGAAAAACTCAATGCCACGGTTCTTGACTTTACAGGCCTGGCCCAGAAAAATGGGGCGGTTGTCAGTCAGGTTCGAATTGCAGCAAAGGATCATGATATTCATTCGGTACGCATCGGTACACCGGAAGTCCATGTTCTTCTCGGGACGGACCTGGTTGTTGCCTCCAGCGATGATGCGGTTCAGAAAATAGGACACGGCAAGGCTGCTGTTGTTCTCAATACTGATGTGGCGCCAACGGCGGATATTGTAACAAGCAGGGATGCTGAGATTCCAGCGGATGAGATGGCGGCGCTTCTGATGAAGCGGGCACGTAGCGGTTTTGAATTAAAGGCAACATCAATTGCCGAGGGATTATTTGACAATGCGATTGCCGCCAACATGCTGATGCTTGGGTTCGCATGGCAGCAAGGCCTTTTGCCGGTTTCTAGAGAAGCATTGATGAAGGCGGTCGAGATTAACGGTGTCACTGTGGATCTGAACAAACGGGCCTTTATGTGGGGACGTCTGGCTGCAGTAGATACTCAGAAAGTAGAAGCAATTGCGGGGATCAGGGAAGCACAGCCGACACTTTCCCAGGAGGACACAGGATCTCTTGTCGACAGGCGATACAGAGATTTGATTGCTTATCAGGGCGAAACTTATGCAGATTGTTACAGGAATCTTGTCAGCGTTGTAGAGAGTAAGGTGCGAGGGTTGGATGAAGGGGGCGGAGATCTGGTGCGAGCCGTTGCCGTGAATGCCTACAAACTGATGGCCTACAAAGACGAATATGAAGTGGCGCGTTTATATTCAGAACCGGAGTTTATTGAGACACTGAAAGCACAGTTTTCAGGCACTGGGAAGCTATCGATTTGGCTGTCGCCCCCTATAATCTCTCGCACTGACGCCAGAACGAACCGGCCGGGAAAAATCAAATTTGGACCGTGGGTATTTGCGCTCTTGAAAGTAGTTTCCAGGCTGAAGGGACTGCGCGGCACATGGGTGGACCCTTTCGGCAAAACGGCGGAACGCAAACAAGAACGCGCTTTGGTAAGAGACTATTTTGCATTGATCGAGCGCATGGTAACGTCACTTAACGAGGCAACGCTTCCTTTGGCTGTGGAGCTTGCGCAGCTGCCGGATATGATACGGGGATTTGGTCCCGTTAAGGAAGAGGCTATTGAAAAATACCAGGTGCGCCAGAGAGAGCTAATTGAGGAACTTCAACGTGCCGGGCGTTCTGACAAAGAACAGGCAGCATAAGGAACCATAAAATGATTTTGGATGAAACACAGACTGCTGTGCGCGATATGGTTCACACCTTCGCACAAGAGAAAATAAAGCCGAACAGCTTTTCCTATGAGGCAGAAGGCGGATACCCGCTGGCGCTGTTTACCGAGCTTGCTGAACTTGGCCTCTTTGGCATGACGGCCCCAGAAAAATATGGCGGGGCTGCGGTTGATTATGTTTCCTATGCTCTAGCTCTTATGGAACTGGCGGCTGGAGACGGATCACTATCGACCATTATCTCCATTCAAAACAGCCTGATTGTCGGGGGGCTGTTAAAAGACGGGACAGAAGTACAGAAAAACCGATTTCTGCCCGACTTGATTTCCGGCAGGATGATCGGCGCCTTTGCCCTGACGGAAGCCGACGCGGGTTCTGATGCATCTGCTATGCGATCAAAGGCTATGAAAGTTGACGGCGGCTATATAATAAACGGATCAAAGCAGTTTATAACATCCGGCAAAATCGCCGGACTGGCTGTTGTCTTTGCGGTGACAGAGCCCGCCGCGGGGAAGCGGGGGATTTCTGCCTTTCTTGTGCCGACCGATCGACCCGGTTTTGTCGTTGAGAAAGTAGAACATAAAATGGGACAAACGGCATCTGATACCTGTACCCTTAGGTTTGAAGAGGTGTTTGTTGAAGATGAATTGATATTGGGTCAAGAGGGGAAGGGATACAGGATTGCCCTCTCTAATCTTGAAGCAGGGCGCATCGGTATTGCCGCACAGAGCGTTGGTATGGCGCAAGCAGCCCTTGAAGTGGCAACGCAATATGCTTGCGAACGGGTTTCTTTTGGCAAACCGATTATGGAGCATCAGGCCGTTGGGTTCCGCCTTGCCGACTTGAAAACCCGTCTTGAAGCAGCCCGTGAGCTTGTACTGTCTGCAGCACAAATGAAAGACGCCGGAGAACCTGCTCTCATCCAGGCCTCAATGGCCAAACTGTTTGCATCGGAAACGGCTGAAGCGGTTTGTTCCGGCGCGATACAGACCCTCGGTGGATACGGGTATCTGGAAGAGTTCGGACTCGCCAAAATATATCGGGATGTGCGGGTATGTCAGATTTACGAAGGAACCTCTGATATCCAGCGTCTTGTGATTGCACGCTCTCTGGCGGGTTAGAGAAATACGTTGACTGAAAGAAGCGGGTTATTGCATCTACAGACATGTCCTCGCTAAAAGCAATGAAGCGAACCGGAAAGAACTTAGAGTCGTGGAAGGAATAGCAAGTGCCTATCGAAATTAAACCGCTTCCACAGGACAAGCGTGGTCAATGTCCCGCAGAACTGAGTTTTGGTGCAGCATTTGCTGATCATATGTTTTTGCAAAAATATGATACCCGTGAGGGCTGGAACAACGCAGAGATTATATCCATTCAGGATATCGATCTGAACCTGGTGGCGACTGAACTGCATTATGGGCAGGAGATTTATGAAGGCCTCAGAACCTACAGAACAGAGAGTGGCCAGATAAATCTGAAAACATCAGGCGTTTCAATCGCTCAGCCCGCCGTATGGCCATGCCCGTTGTTGGGGAAGATGTGCATCTGGAAGCTCTGAAGACTCTTGTCAACCTTGACCAGGCTTAGGGGCATGCCATTCCCTGTCAGAATACATTTGACAAATAATAACCTTCTGAATTCATAGCGGACTTTTGGGGTGGTTGCATATTTCTTGCGCTTCGCCTTTGCTTGATAGCAAGCAAAAAGGGAAGGCGTTCGCATGATCTCGCGGAAAAAGATATTGAGATCCTGGAGGGTGTAAGAGATCGTAGAAACTGGTCAATAAATCGTAGTTCTGAGATGTGGCGGTCAGCTTCTGTCTTGATATAAGCTTATTTAGAATTTTAAGCGATCGAGGGGGCATGGTGATAGAGCCCGGGTTGAATATAATGGCCACCGGGAGAGCGAAATTAAGATGGGGCACGGTTGCACTCTGTCTTATTTTACCGCTCCCGGCTGTAGCCCAAAAGCCCTCCGGTGCAGGTTCGCACTTGCGCCAGAAAGAACAGCTGCAAAAAAAAGCTGCTCCTCAACAAAAAGCCGAAACTGAGCCGAGAGAACTACGCAATCCTGACCGTGTGGGGGGTGCTGGCCGGTTGTTGGAGCGTGCCCATCTATCCCGCAAGGACGTCTTGGGGGGGGTGGCTAAATCTACCGCACTAAAGGGGTGTTACCACTCTCAAGGTGTGTTCCAGATTGGCAATAGTTCTAAGGCGTCGGTGTCAGCCACAATGTCTCGCCTCCTTGCGGCGATGATTGCTTGCGAGAGCGATGTCGTGACCTTGCCGTCAAACTTCAGCAGGACTGGGGGTAGTAGTGACACCGGTATCATAGCCCAGAGCTTTTACGCCGATTGGAATCCGAGCGGTAGCGGCTTTTGGGTCACTACTTCGAATTATATAAAAATCAACACAGAAACCTTCACACTTGATTCCAGCGGCACTGGCGCTTTGCGCATCGACGATCTCGCGCGAGTGTTGGTTGGTGCTCAGACGATCAAGGGGATCAGCTACTATATAGCGGGAGAAAGTCCGCTGACCTGCGGGTGCGATAAAACGTGATAGGGCGAAGACTAAAACAGAGTGATCTGGGTTGAGTTAATGAGGGCAATAGCGGAGATATTTGGATAAACGAGTAACGATCAAGTAAGAAAGGTTGGCAGGATATGGAGCATATCCCAAGTGATCGAAGTTTGGAGGAAAACGGTTGGGAGAAGTTTCCTTATAAGGGGGCTCAAGGAGCCTATAAGAACGCTACGCAAGGCTTTGACCCGTTGCTAAAACTTGCTATTGAAGCATCTCCCAACGCTATCGGTATTCTCGACTATCGCGACGAGTTGAAAGTCGTGGAAGCCAATGTCGCCTTTGCGCAAATGCTGCAGCGAGACTATGAAGACGTTCTGGGAATCCACCCCTGGGATTGGGATGCGGAGGCGGGCAGAGATCAAATTCTTGAAGCCGCCTACACGAATGGATTCCATGAGGGGGGGGTTCGCCGAATAGAAACCGTCTGGCGCCGGCAGGATGGCACTTTGGTACAAGTTCAGGTGGATGCTGTGCCCTTTTCACTCCATGGCAAGGCGTATGTCTATGTCGATTGTAGAGAAAGAAGCCAGGTTGACGGAGTGGAGAGTTATTCCAGTATTGATAACGAATTGCGAGTAGGGGGTTTTGAGAGTGCCCGCGACGGTATAGCTGTGGTGTCGCTGGAAAAACTGAAAATTGTAAAAGTGAACGCGGCTCTCACAAAAATGCTTGGGCAGGAGCCTTCAAAACTTGTCGGGGCGTGGTTGTCTGATTGGGATACACAGTATATTCAGGCTGTTTTTGCAAATAGCCCCAATCATAATGGAAAGTTGACAATTTCCCCGGTTTATCAGACACAGCTCAAGCGAGCAGACGGGGGGCATGTGGATGCAGAGGTATCTGCTTCCTGCTTTACGTTGGACGGGCAACTTTTTCTTAACATTGTCTACAGAGATATTGGGTGGCGCACAAAACTTGAACGTAGACTGGAAGAGGCTAACAGACGGTTCCACACTTATATTCAGGCAACAAAGCGCTTTATCAGTGTCTATACACTGGAGGGGAAGCTTCTTACTGTCAATTCTATCGTGCCGGATTTTGCCACGACGGCTTTGTGGGCAAAAAGCAATACGCTGTTATGGGAGGAGGATTGCTGGATTGATACAGGTGACCGTAAACGTGTGAGACGGAAGTTCATGGAGGCGGCCGCGGGGGGAAGCGTTCGGTTCGAAGTTAATCAACGTGATGCGCAAGGTGACGTTCAACAGCGAGAAATCCATTTTGAGCCTATTGAAAATGAAAACGGTATAGTCATTCTGGTCTTGGCCAGGAACAATGATATTTCGGATCTCAAAGAAACCCAATCCGCGTTGCGGGAGGCGAGCGATCTTGCCAGTATCACAATATCTTCGATGACGGAGGGGCTGATACGAACTGATGCTGAGGGAGTCGTCAGATTGTGCAATGGTGCGGCCGCCCGTATCATCGGCGCCGATGCCAATGATATTATCGGCAAAAAAGCTGGCTCTGTATATTCGATATTTGACCGCACAACGGGTCGACAAATGGCTGATCCTGTCGATGAGGCATTGAAAGGCAGGCCTTCAATTGATTTTAACAAGTTTATCAATCTAACAGGAATTGAAGGTAACTCCCGTATCATAACCCTGTCATGTGTGTGTCTACCGAGCAGTGAAACTGGACCTGCTGGGGCGGTTCTCGTGTTACGCGATGCTGCAGAACTTGTCGCCTTGACGGAACATCTGAACTGGTTGGCGACCCACGATGAGCAAACATCATTGCTAAATCATCGCGGTTTCACTGAACATCTTGAAGTCGCCCGACGGACGATTACAGACCAGAACCCCGCGTGTCTCCTTTTTCTAGATCTTGATAAATTCAAGGTGATCAACGACAGTTGTGGCCGTGAGGCAGGGGACAGGATGCTTGAGAACATCGTTTGGGTAATCCTGACGTCTATCAGGGAAGATGATATCGTTGGGCGTGTCGGGAGTGATGAATTTGCGATTCTCTTGCGCGGTCTGTCACTTGATAAAGCAAGAGCCGTTGCCGAAAGACTACTTGAGGCTATTGAGGGGTATCGGTTCCTTCATGATACGCGGTTTTATTCGGTTAGCGCGAGTGGCGGAATGACTGTTTTGGACCGGCCAGAAGTTCAGTCGGAAGTGCTTATGTCGGAAGCCCTTGCCGCTTGCGAAGTCGCACAGCAGGAGGGGCGAGGGCGCTTACATGTTTTTCGTTACGATGACTCATCAATTGTTGAAGCGCGACAGGCGGTTGACTGGTTTAACTATATTCAAGAGGGGCTGTCGGAGCATCGCTTTGAACTTTTTCTCCAGAAAGTGGTCTCCCCGGAGAGAAAAATATTGGGGTATGAGGCGCTGATACGCATACAGGATGAGAATGGTAATGTAATTCCACCTGGAGTTTTTATGCCTGCGGCGAGGCGTTATAATATGATGACCAAAATCAACGAAGAAGTCATTGCTCAGGCTACCAAATTAGTCAATGATGACCTCTTCCCTAAAGATGGTCGGTACTTGGCAATAAATATCGGGGCGGCTTCGTTAAGTGATCGGACCTTTCGGGGGTGGGTTCTGGAGCGCCTTTCCGGAGATCCAAAAACAGTTCAACGACTTATGATCGAGATCACGGAAACGGATGAAGTGCATTGGTCTCCTGCGGAAATCGATTTCGTGTTACAATTACGCTTACTTGGCGTTCCTGTCTATCTGGATGACTTTGGAACGGGGTATAACTCTTTTGACCTGCTGAAAACGTTAACTGTTGACGGCATTAAGATTGAGCGCACCCTAGTTGCAGATATTCTCTCAAGCCCTGTGGATCAAGCCATTGTTTCTGCAGCATGTTCTATTGCAGAGAGTCTTGACATAAATCTGGTTGTGGAAGGTGTAGAAACCGAGGAAGTTTTCGAGGAACTGAAGCAACTTGGTGTTCCCCGCTTTCAGGGGTACTTGTTCCACAAGCCTACGGAAGCAAAAATAGTATTGGAAGAAGACAGTCACGTTGACGGCGACAGTTCGTGAATAGCGACGTACCCGGCTCAATTCTCGCTTTCGTGACACCTCTACCCGGCTTTGTCTAAGGGAAGTCTCCCGATCAACTGTAATCTTTCTCAATGCAAATTAGTTATTGGGGAGGGGGCGTACTGATGGCTCCCAGATTATGTCATCGAAGAACTGCAAAAGTTGAAAAGCTAAAACGCCACTTTGCCGAGAGGTTTTTATCGTGTGTGGCCTGATACCAATGGCATAGACCGTTGAAGTCGGAAGCTATGGAGAAACAAACATCGAAACAACTATCTTTTTGAAAGAAGAGGTGTGCCAAAAATGAGGAAGCTAAGTGTGGGTGACAGGCCCATACAGTATGCAATTAATGTTGTTCTCGTGGGGGCAGTGTGCTCTCTTGCAGGATGCAGTGTAGTTAATCAACAATCTAAATCTTACTATCCCCTTGAAGGCAAGACTTATGCGGGTAAGGCGGAGGAGTGCATTATAAGGCGTATCCGTTTTGTTGCGGGGAAACGTGTGTTTCTTACCTTTTACGGCGCAGAAGAGAAAACGCTCGAAGAGCAATATATTTTCTACGAGGATGTTGGAGGGTTCATGTTTGTTTCTGGAGAGCCAGTAAGTTTTACTCGTGCAGAAGATAGATTAAAAATAAACTTTTACTCTTGCCCATATGTTTATCAAGTGAGTGAGCAGGCTGAACAATGAACTATTTCCATAGGTTGGATAGTTCTGAGAGTATATTAAGCTACACTTTGCATCTCTTGTCGGGTTTTCTGTCTCGTGTGTTTATGCTACCCCGTCTGTCATCCACCCAACGATAGAGAGTTATAATAAACCTTTCGGTGTGTTGCCATCGCCTGCGCAATGAAACTGCGGGTGACTATCAAAGTCAACCTGTCCTCCGATCCCGGTGCGTACTCCAACGTGCTCCGCAAAGGCCTGCAGGAAGTGGTGTATCGGGGCATGGAGGGCTATGGACCGCCTGTTCTCTTCCAGATTACGCAGCACAAATTAAAATTTTCCGGATTAATTGCGGGCAGTTTGGGATCTTGCGTGTTTCTTGCATCCCACTCTGGAAAAAATCCCGCCGCGGGAAGCTTCGGCGGGTCTCGTGGGAAAAATGTTTGGAGATCCCAGGGGAATGCAGGATTTCGTAGAATGTAGTCAATATATCGTAACCCTGGGATGTGGAAGTCAGTTTCCAGCTTGATATAAGATCTTTTAAATTTTTAAGAAATTGAAGGGGGCGAGTTGAAAGCGTCAAATTTCGGTATGGAGTCCGTCCGAAGAGCAGGCATAAGAGGATGTGCGGCCGCATTCTGTCTTATGTTGCCGCTTCCGGCTTTAGCTCAAACGCCACCCGATGCAGGTTCGCTTTTGCGCCAGCAAGAACAGCTGCAACAAAAGGCTGTTCCTCAGAAAATACCTGAAGCTGAATCGAAAGAACCCGGTAAGTCTGGCCGTGTGGAGGATGCGGGTGTTAAGGTTCAGATAAAAAGCATCCGTTTTACAGGTGCTGTGGACCTGATGCCGGAAGCGGAGTTGGACGCCGTCGTCGCGGAAACGGTTGGGCAGGCGCTTGGTTTTAGTGATCTTGAGGCGCTTGCTGACAAAGTGACGAAATGCTTGCGGGATGCCGGCTGGTTGTTGGCGCGCGCCTATCTGCCCCGCCAGGACGTCTCTGGAGGGGTGATAGAAGTCGCCATACTTCAAGGGCATTTGGCCGGCAGCCAGGGAGAAGGTGGTGGCTGGCAGATCAATCTTTCAGAAAAGAGCCGAATAAATAAAGGCACCCTTACCGCCATTGTCGAAAAAAACGCTCCATCAGGCACCTCGCCGAAGGAAAAGCAACTGGAGCGTGCCTTATTTCTGATAAACGACCTGCCAGGCATTTCGGCCCGGTCGAGACTTGCGCCGGGCAAGGAAAAGGGTGCCACTCAAATCACGGTTGATGTTGAAGAGGCGCCTCTCCTCACCGGAATAATCTGGGCGGATAACTATGGCAATCACAGTACGGGCAAAGCGCAGGCCAATGCACTGATTAATGTCAATGATCCGCTCGGCTATGGTGACCATGCCATTGTATCCGGCGCCAAAAGCAAGGGTATACGCTTGTTGCGTTTGGGATATGATCTGCCTTTAAACAGCAATGGCTTCCGTGCGGCGGTGGGCTATACCACTATGGATTATGAGGTGATCGATGGTTCCGGTCGCCTGGCGGAACTGGCGGGCGATTCACATATTGTGAATGCCGGTATCAGTTTCCCATTCATTCGCGGCCGGCTATTCAACGTTTTTGGCGGCATGGGGTACGAGCATAAAGCTCTCAGGGACAAAAGCAGTGCCGGTACGCTTCGCGACAAACGAGTGAATGTGGTCAATCTGACCCTTGGTGTGGATTACATCGATCGATGGGGTGGTGGTGGCGTAAACCATTTGGGCGGCGCTGTGACCTCCGGCGATCTGGACCTGTCGCGTGTGGCTTCGGACAAGGAAGTGGACGCGGCTACGCTCAACACCGATGGCCATTACCATAAATTCAGCCTCAATGCCTCTCGCTTACAGCGTCTGTCAGCCCGTTTCACCTTGCTGGGGCGTTTCTCGGCTCAATGGGCCAATGGTAATCTGGATTCTTCGGAAGAGTTCATTTTGGGCGGTCCCAATGGCGTGCGCGCCTATCCTGTGGCGGAAGCGCAGGGCGATGAGGGTTGGTTGGGCAGTGTTGAGCTGCGCTATGACTGGCCACGAGAAACGCGATTGGGCCTGCTGCAACTGTCCGCATTTATCGATACAGGTCGTATTCGTGTTCACCATGATCCCGGTGACGTCGCCATTCCTACGGCGACAGGTAAAAACAGCTACCAACTGAATGGCGCCGGCATTGGCGTCCATGTCAGCCGCTCCGGCAGTCACAGCGTCAGGCTGGGATGGGCGCATATACTCGGACACAATGATGGCCGCACTATAGATGGCAAAAATGCTGATGGAGAAACGGATACTAGCCGTTTCTGGCTGCAAGGCGTCGTTTGGTTTTAACGGTGCGCCGGCAACATCAGTTCGTACAAAATAAAAGCTGGTTCTTAACCGAATAAAAGCAAGGAAATATGTCATGAACAAAGTCTACCGTCTGGTCTGGAGCAAAATTAAGAGCGCCTGGGTAGCAGTTTGTGAATTTGCCAAAAGCGCCGGCAAGTCCGGCACGGTCGGTCTCAGCAAAACGGTGATCGGCATTATAGTTCTAAGCCTGTTAGGTCTAAACGGTATCGCCCTGGCTGACCCCGCCGTGAATGCGCTGCCCACCGGTGGGCAAATCACTGCCGGTTCCGGCGGAATTGGCCAGTACGGCACCAGCATGCTCGTGCGGCAGGATTCCCAGAAGATGATTGTCACCTGGCAGAGCTTTGACATCGGTTCCAATGCCAGTGTCACTTTCTACCAGCCCTCCAGCAGCAGCATTGCGCTCAACCGTGTGCTGGGGGAGGACCCAAGTCAAATCCTGGGGCGGCTCAACGCCAACGGTCATGTCATGCTTGTCAATCCGGCGGGTATTGTTTTTGGTGATGGCAGCCAGGTCAATGTTGGCGGCATTACCGCCTCCACCCTCGACATCGCTGATGAAGATTTCCTTGCCGGCCATTTCAACTTTATCAACCCGGACGATGCCGCCGCAGTGGAAAATTTCGGTCACATCCTTTCCCGTGGCGGGGTTGTGGCCTTGGTGGCGCCAGTCGTGAAAAACCAGGGCAGTATTGATGCCTCCAACGGCAGCGCGGCATTGGCAGCGGGCGACGATATCACTCTCGACTTCTCCGGTGACGGTCTGGTCACCGTCACGGTCAACCGGAGTGACCTGGACAGGCTGATCGAGAACAAAGGCGCCATACGCGCCGGTGACGGTGTGGTGATCCTCACCGCAGGCAGTGCCCGGGACTTGCTCTCCAGCGTGGTGAACAACAGCGGCATTATCGAAGCTGAAGGCATCACCCAACATGGCGGCCGCATCCTGCTCGACGGCGGCAGCGTCACAAACACCGGTACGCTCAATGCCGGCAGCGACAGCCATGACGGCGGCAGTATCGCCATCGATGGCCAGACCGTGATGCTCGGCGGCGACATCGGCGCTGACGGCGTCAACGGTGGTAGCATCAATGTTGCCAGCGAGGGCCTACTTTCGCTGGCCGACAAAGTGCATGCCAAAGGCCGCAATGGTGACGGCGGCATTATTCATTACCGTGCAGAACGTATCATGGAAATCACTACAGGCAGCACCGATGCCAGTGGTAGCGAAAACGGCGGCAGTATCAGTGTGGACGGAGGAGGCAAGTTCGCCAGTTCCGGCAGTTACCGCGCCGATGGCGTGCAGGGTGAAGGCGGATACATCGACATCACCGCCAATGCCGTATACTTGCTTTCGGCCGACATTGATGCGAGCGGTGGCGATAGCGGTGGCCTGGTGCGCATCGGTGGCGCTTTCCAGGGTGGCAAGACGCCGGATCCCGCCCAGCCATATTACGACAGTTTCCTTGGTCGCTGGGGCGACACCGATTCCATTCGCAATGCCGACACCAGCTTCGTCAATGACGCTACCGCTATCAATGTGAGCGGCGGTAACGGCCAGGGCGGCACGGTCGTGGTCTGGTCGGACACGCAGACCACCTTCCTGGGCAGCGTCGATGCCACCGGTGCTGTCGGCGGTGGCTCGGTGGAGCTCTCCTCCGCCGGTGAACTGCGCAAAGTGGCGCTCTCCGGCGTGACCCTTGGTGGTGGCCAGTTGCTGCTCGACCCCAAGGACATCATCATTGGTGATGAGAACATCATTGAGAGCTGGGCCTATGCCGGCATCATGGGCTCCATCATTGATATCGATACCGAATTGGAGGCCGGCGACCAGTTCGGCCGAGCGGTGGCGCTCAATGCCGCGGGCGACCGGCTGGCAGTTGGTGCCGATTACGATGATGGCGCTGCTAATAACAAAACAAGAGCGGGTGCAGTGTATCTCTTCAGCTTCGCGGACACCGAGTTCTCGGGCGGGGCGCTGGAAGCCCTTATTGGCTATGGTTACACCGGTGGCAAGAACATCGATACGACTAGCCACGTGGCCAGAGCAGGAGAGGGATTTGGTCTTTCAGTATCGCTCAATGCCGCCGGTGATCGACTGGCAGTTGGGGAGGTTTATGATTATGGTGCCAATAACAATGTGATCGGTTCGGGCGCAGTGCATCTGTTTAGCTTTACCGACACCAGCTTTTCCGGCGGGGTGCTGGAGGCCACTATCGGCGCAGATTATACCGGCGGCAAGAATATAGACGAGACGACGCTAGGGGCCCACTATTATTTCGGCTCATCTGTATCGCTGAATGCGGCGGGGGACCGCCTAGCCGTTGGCGCATGGATAGGTAATACTGACAACTATCCAGGTAAAGTGTATCTGTATAGTTTTACCGATACCAGTTTTTCCGGCGGGGTGCTGGAGGCAGAGATTGGCGCCCGAACCTCATCCGGCGGTAAGAATCTCCCTTTGTCTCTGAATCAGTACGACTTTTTTGGTCGGGGTGTTTCGCTGAATGCAGCTGGTGATCGGCTCGCTGTGGGCGTTCCGGGAAAACGAGCAGTTTACCTTTATAGCTTTAGCGACACCAGTTTTTCCGGGGTCGCGCTGGAGGCTACGGTCGATAACTCGCCAACCGGTGTTAAAGATGTCTATGTCGACACTATTCCTGGCTTTGGCGAAAGCATTTCGCTTAATGCCGCTGGTGACCGGCTAGCAGCAGGAACATCGGGAACAAATAGCAAAGTCTATCTCATCAGTTTCACCGATGGCGATTTCAATGGTGGCGTGTGGGAGGCCGCCATCGGTGTTGGTGAGACCGGCGGCAAGAACATCGATATGACCGGGCCGGTGGAGTCGGGCGATTATTTTGGCCACGCAGTGTCTCTCAACGCCGCCGGCGACCGTCTGGCGGTTGGGGCATATAGAGATGATGGTTACGGCAATGCCAAAACCTATGCCGGTGCGGTCTATCTCTTCAGTTTCAGCGACACCAGCTTCTCCGGCGGTAGCCTTCAGGCAACCATGGGCGGTGGCTATGTCGCCGGTAAGGATGTCAATGTGGCGGAGCTGGAGACCGGCAACGATGCCTTCGGTATCTCCACCTCCCTCAACGCCGCGGGCGATCGCTTGGCCGTGGGGGCATGGGGCGATGACGGCATTGGCGAATCCGTCACCGACAGCGGTGCGGCATATCTTTTCAGTTTTACCGATGTGGCCTTTTCCGGCGGTGCTCTGGAGGCGATCGCCGGCAGCGGCTACAGCGGCGGCAAGAATGTAGATGTGGCCGCCCTGGAGGCCAGCGATGCCTTCGGCAGCGGGGTGGCGCTGAATGCTGCGGGTGACCGCCTGGTTGTCGGCGCCTCCGGCGATGACGGCAGTGGCAATGGCGTAAGTGACAGCGGAGCGGCGTATTTCTTCAGTTTTACAGATAGCGATTTCACCGGCGGAGTGCTGGAGGCTACCTTGGGCAGTGGTTACAGCGGCGGCAAGAATGTCGATGTCGCCAATCTGGAGGCGGACGATGGCTTCGGCAGCGGCGTATCACTCAATGCTGCGGGCGACCGCCTGGTCGTCGGCGCCTCCGGCGATGACGGCAGTGGCAACGGTGCGAGCGACAGCGGCGCGGTCTATCTGTTCAGTTTCAGCGACGCCGATTTCACCGGCGGGGCGCTGGAAGCTACCCTCGGCAGCGGTTACAGTGGCAGCAAGAATATTGATGTCGCCAACCTGGAGGCAGGCGATGCTTTTGGCGGCGGGGTGGCGCTCAACGCTACCGGCGACCGCCTGGTCGTCGGCGCCTCCGGCGACGACGGCAGCGCCAACGGTGCGAGTGACAGCGGCGCGGTCCATCTGTTCAGTTTCAGCGACGCCGACTTCACCGGCGGGGCGCTGGAAGCTACCCTTGGCAGCGGTTACAGCGGCGGCAAGAATATTGATGTCACGAGCCTCGAGGCGGGTGATGCCTTCGGTTCTTCTGTGTCGTTCAACGCCGCAGGCGATCAGTTGGCGGTGGGCGCCTCCGGTGATGACGGCGATGGTAATGTTGCGAGTGACAGCGGCGCGGCCTACCTGTTCGATTTTACCGATACCAGTTTTACCGGCGGTTCCCTGGAGACTACACTGGGGTTCGGCTACAGCACGGGTTATGACGTCGCAGTGAGCAGCCTGGAGGCGGATGATGCCTTCGGCTCGGCGATATCACTCAACGCGAACGGTGATTTGCTGGCGGTGGGCGCTGCCGGTTACGACGGCGTTGGCAATATCGAGGACGGCAGTGGCGGGGTCTATCTCTTCATTGGCACCGAAGTATCGCTCACGACACCACTAAACGATGCAACTACTTATGTCTCACTTTCAGGCCAGACTGCCAATGTGCTGGCCAGCGACTTGGCTGCGCAACTCTCGACCGGCGCCAGCGTTACCCTGCAGGCGTCTAACGACATCACCGTCAGCAGTGCCGTCATCGTTGACAATGCCTCGGGCGATGGCGGCGCACTGAGCCTCAATGCCGGCCGCTCCATTCTGGTCGATGCCGACATCACCACCGATAACGGGGCGCTTTATCTTTACGCCAACGACACGCTGGCCAATAGCGTGGTAGATGCCGATCGCGATGCGGGGGCGGCGGTGATTTCCCTGGCCAGCGGGGTGAGCCTTGATGCTGGTACGGGCGCGGTGGAATTGTTGATCCGCGACGGCGCAGGTAAGACAAATGCCGAGAGTGGGGACATCACCCTGGACGGTGCGATTACTGCCGACACTATTGTGCTCGGCAATGAAGGTCCCACCGCCGGTTCCGGTGTGGTACTGGACAGCAACACCTCACTCACCGCGGCCGGTACGGGCACGGCGATAGACATTTACGGCGATAGCTTCACCAACAATGCCGGTGCGGCGGTGCTGTCCGCCGCCAACGGCCGCTGGCTGGTGTGGTCTGACGATCCGGCTGGAGATACACGCGGCGGCCTGAGCTACGACTTCAAGCAGTACAACGCTGTCCATGGCAGCAGCACTGTTCTGGGGAGCGGCAACGGCTTCCTGTACGAACTGGCGCCGACACTAACGGCTGCCGTCACTGGTTCAATCAGCAAGGTCTATGACGGTACAGTGGATGCGTCCGTTGGCGTCGGCGATCTGTCGGTGTTGAGCGGCGTGGTGGATGGCGACAGTGTGATCCTTAGCGCACCGACCTCGGCCAGCTATGATGATAAGAATGTGGGTGCCGGCAAGACTGTGACCGCGACAGGCGTGTCACTGGTCTCCGCCAGCAACGGCGCAGCCGTGGTCTATGGCTACCAAATGGCGAGCGCCGATGCCAGCGGCATCACAGGCGAAATCACAGTGAAGAGCCTGACGGTGAGTGGCATCACCGCTGACGACAAGGTCTATGACGGCACCACCGATGCCAGCCTGCAGACCGGCGCCGCGGTGTTCAGCGGCATAATCAGCGGTGACGATCTGTCCATCAATGCCGGCGCCCTGATCGGCAGCTTCAGCGACAAGAACGCGGCTGTCGGCAAGACTGTGAGCATCAGCGGCATCACGCTCACGGGCGCCGATGCCGGCAACTATGCGCTGACGGCCACCATCGACAGCGTCACTGCGGATATTACCGCGAAGAGCCTGACGGTGAGCGGCATCACCGCTGACGACAAGGTCTATGACGGCACCACCGATGCTACCCTGCAGACCGGCGCCGCGGTGTTCAGCGGCATAATCAGCGGTGACGATCTGTCCATCAATGCCGGCGCCCTGGTCGGCAACTTCAGCGACAAGAACGCGGCTGTCGGCAAGACTGTGAGCGTCAGCGGCATCACGCTTTCGGGCGCCGATGCCGGCAACTATGCGCTGACGAGCACCAGCGATACGACATCAGCAGATATAACGCCAAAGCAGCTCGGTTTTGACCTGCATGGCCAGGGCAGCAAGGTTTATGATGGCACCACCGATATCAGTCTGTCTGGCGTAACATTAACTTTGACCGGGGTGATTAGCGGCGACAGCGTCGGTATCGACACCGGCACGGTGACCGGTTTTGCGGATAAGAATGTGGGTTACAACAAGGCGGTTACCTTTACCGGTTTCGCCCTGCAGGGCGCGGATGCCGGTAATTACCTTCTGGTTTCCGGTAACACGTCAACCACAGCGAATATCACGCCGAAGAGCCTGACGGTGAGCGGCATCACTGCTGACAACAAGGTTTATGACGGCACCACCGATGCCGTCCTGCAGATCGCTGCCGCGGTGCTTGACGGATTGGTCGACGGTGATGATCTGAACCTTGATGCGAGCGCACTTGTTGGTAGTTTCAGTGACAAGAACGCAGGCACGGACAAGACTGTGAGCGTCAGCGGCATCACGCTTTTGGGCGCCGATGCCGGCAACTATGCGCTGACGGCCACCACTGGTACGACGACAGCCGACATCACAGTGAAGAGCCTGACGGTGATTGGAATCACGGCCGAGAACAAGACCTATGATGGCAATACTGACGCTACGATCAGTAGCTACGGCAGCCTGTCGGGTATCGTAGCCGGAGATTCGGTAGCGCTGGATACCAACAATGTCAGTGCAAGCTTTGAGGATCCCAACCCCGGCAATAAAAAGGCGATTATTGTCAGAATGGAATTGACGGGCCTGGATAGCGGTAACTATGTGCTCCCGGATCAAGCGGCAACGGCGGATATTTACAGTGCCGAGAATCCACCTGCTATTCCCGCAGATGGCCCTGTTGATCCAGGTGGGCCCGCAGATCCGTTCACCCCGAAACCGTTATTCGAGGGGAACTCCGAGGGATCCGGGTTTGACGGTTATTTCACTGTAGATTCCGGCGACAGCATCTCAGATATGCCAAACAGCGTTAGTGAGCACCAAACAGGCGGGCATATTGACTTTGAGGGCGATGAGAGAATTGAGCCTTTTAGCTTGAGTATCGAAGGCGATACCGCCGAATTGAGCATCGGTGATGGCGAGATTTATACGGTTGTCGAAGGCGACAATCTTTGGGATATTGCCGGATTAAGTAGTGTTTACGGCGAGCCCCAGGGATGGCCGCGGATATATACGGTTAATGGTGAGCAAATTACAAATCCCGATCTAATCTACCCCGGACAACAGCTCAAGATTGAGCACCACGGTGTCAAGTCATTCGGTATTACCGTTCCTGTGTTTACTCAACGGGGGGATACGCTGGAGTCGAATGGTGTGCTGGCGGTGAATGCTTACCGCGTAGAGCATCAAGACAACCGCTGGTCTGCTTCCCCGACCGATATTCCCGATGTATCAGCTCCTTCAATCGACATGGATGGCGCTCGCTTTGTCACAGTTCCAGTGACTATGCCGGGCGACCTGGAGGCCAAGCTGCGTGTTGGGATTACCAAGGATGATGTGCTGCTGATAGAGGCGTCGCATGAGGTGAGAGCGGAATATGACGAGCGACATATCCTGCTGTTGGCTATCGTCGTCGCGAAACACCGTCTTGATGTAGACCCGGAAACGATCCGAGCCGTGGTGTTTCAGGATAAATGACAGTGGGGGCACATTTACGCAAGATATCTGGTACCGCCCGGGAATCGATGGGGCGGCTATGAGAGTAAACCTGAACTCAGGTGCGATACTATTGTGGGAAAAAATGCGGTCAGATTGCAATTCGGGAATAGGTAACTGACTGATTAAAGACAGTAGTCCAGTAGCCTTTTGAGCAAAGCAGGTCATGCGTCGGAGAAATGAAGCGAGTTGAGAGTAGTCATATATTAACCACCAGGAAGGAGTACTTACGTGAACCTGAGCGGTTTAAGTTCAGACAGACATCGGAATATAAAGTTTCGGAGAATAACCTCGTATGACCATGTTGAAAGTCATCATACTGCGTCAATAACGACAGTAGAGATTGCAAAGGCAGCATTGTGTTATCCGGTCCTATTCTTACAAAGGCAGGGTGTATTTCATCCTGTCGTGTTGCTGGGCCTTGCGGCAAACGAGAACCTGTATTTGGAGGGTAGTAGTTGGCGGGGCGTATATGTTCCAGCGTCGATAAGAGCCTACCCATTTCGACTGGCGGGTGAACATGTGCTTATCGACGAGTCCGCGCCACATTTTAGCAATTCAGAAGGAGAGACACTGTTTACCGATACAGGGGATCCCACGCAAGCATTATGTGACGCACTGGGTTTCTTGCGTGCTTGCAACGACGCGGAAAACGACACACAGAAGTGGTGCAAGTATCTGGATGAACGAGATCTTCTGGTAGAGCGTTGCCTGGAAGTCATCAGCCCTCAAGGTGCACGATACAGGGTTAACGGTTATTATGTTGTAGATCAAGCTGCCATCTCATGTCTGCCTGATATTGAAATTGCAACGCTTGAACGTGAAGGTGTCCTGTCGTTGATACATGCACACTTGCATTCCCTTGAGCACCTCACCGAGCTGGCGGCGCAACGGGACGCCATCACCTGAAAGCTGCTTGGAAAATGTTGAGTAAAGTACATAGCAGGACAAATGATTCAAGTACTAAAATGAAAAGGACGGGAATAGCATGAGGAATAAGATGGCCAAGATCCTGATAAGTGTTGTGCTGGGTATGTTAATGACAATCACAGTGCTTGAAGCAAAAGAAAATGGCTATGCAGTGTTAACCACAGCGCAGCTACGGCAGCAGTTAACTTCTCAATTGCCCGACGAACAGAAGCAGCGCATAAGTGACGAGTTGGAGGCGCAAGACGAAATTCTTGCGGAAGTAGCTCGGCTTCAGCTGGAGGGGGATAAACAGGTTAAGACCGAAATCGAATTGGCTCGCAGAAAAGTTTTAGTTCAAGCATATTGGCAATACTTTTTTAAAAGGAATCCTGTCCAGGAAAGCGATGCCAGAGAAGTTTACAATCAACTTCGGCAACTTAATGGCGATAAGCAATATCGGCTTAGCCAGATAGTGGTTTCTGATGAGGGGGCTGCCCGTAAAGTTCTTGATGCGCTGAAGGACAGAAACAGTTTTGCAAAGCTTGCTAAAGAAATGTCGCTGGACGCGACGACGGCGCAACAGGGTGGGGATTTGGGGTGGCGCTGGAAAAGCGATTTAGTGCCTGAATTTCGCCGTGTAGTCGATTTGCTGGAAAAGGGTGAATACACCACGCCGCCAGTGGCGCTGGCTAACGGATATGTGATTTTAACTTTGGATGGGGTTCGGCAGCAAACCTTTCCGGGGTTTGAAAAGCTTAGATCTCATCTGATGAAAATTTTGGGTTTTCAGGCTCAACAGATGGAACTTCGAAGGATCAGGAAGAAAAGCAATTAGTTACCTTGCTGCAATTGATAGAGCAGCTAGTTAACGCAATATGTTATTGTGGGGATCGTTCCACCTGCGATTGGTTGCAATCGCGTTACTTTCTCTAAAAAATGAATATGACATCAATTTTGTGGAATTCAACTGAAGCATCGGTTACTAAAGATTCAGGAAGCAACCTACGGTCGTCCTTTAATCAGAGCAAAAATGTCTAAGAATAGTGAACCCGAGAGCAGGCAGGTGACTGATGAAAAAATAATCCTCAGGCTGGCAAGAAAGGATCTCCTTACTTCCGAATGGCTATCAGTGAATCAAACAATGGTCATCTGTTTGCTAGGGGCTGCCTCGATATTGTCGGCCGAGCTGAAGTCGCTGGAACTGAAAGCTGAACCGATGGTCAATGTGCAGGCTTTGATCCCTGAAAGCGTTCAATCTCCACATAGCATGTGTAAACAACTGAATGCCAGTTTATTTGCTAGTCCCACCAATGAAGACAAAGTTGGGGGGGCATATGTAGCGACGAATATCATGGCGATTCAGGCAATAAGGTCAAAAAGCGCAGCTGCAGGAAAGGGCGAATGTGTGCGATCCCGGCCGCTTACAGTAAAACCTAGTTACAACAGGAAATAAGTATGTCTTGGAACCAACCACCGGTAGAAGTACTTACAATAGACTGGTTAAAGGAAAAAAAAGAAATACGTCTAATAAACGAGCCTGAATCAATCTACAGAACAGACGCTCCAATTCCTGCAGAAATAGGCAAAGGTTGGGTAGAGTTCCAGAATCTGAGTTTGGGGACCAGTCTCTGCCAGGGCTCTTTCACCTTCACTCCCAAAGCGTCAGGACAGTTTATTTCCTTACCTATGGAACGCGGTAACCTTGATGGACCAATTTTGACCATACTCTCTGTCAGAAAGGGACAGGTAGCTATCCGATCGGCTGATGTTAACCAAGAATATTGGCTAGACAATAATATTCAGGCATTTACGTATCGGCAGTTCCTTGATTGCACTCTGCGACTTAATACAAATGAAGCCGTTGAATTGGCCTCGATAAAGATCAGTCAATCATTTCTTTATCGTTTTTTTGGGGAAGAAGAAACTCATAGGCTTTTGCGAGCATTGAATATTGAAAAAATCTCCTCAATACAATGCATGGCGACTCCTGTCTATATTTCAGAGATTTTGCATGGAAACATACATAAGCCGATAGTAGATGATATGGGAAAATACTATGTTCAGGTCAAGATTCTTGAATATTTGACATTATTAGCCCAATACTTGAGTTCTTTGAAATCAAACAACGAAAGTTCTTCGCATAAGGCTAGAATACTGAAAGAAATTCATGATGAACTGGTTGAGTTTGATGGCAAAATCCCAACACTTGACGAGTTGTCTAAAAGATATGGTATGTCCGGTAGGGTGCTCAATAATAAATTCAAAAATAGATACGGTGAGAGTATTTGGTCTTTCATGAATAATCAGCGGCTGTATAGGGCTCACAAGGCAATTCAAAGCAGCGACATTGCACTTAAAGCGCTGTCTGCTCAACTCGGCTATTCTTACGTTAACCACTTTATCACCGCCTTTAAGCGTAAATTTGGTTACACACCAGGTAATCTTCGCAGGCAAGTGTCTGGACGAATCCACATTCCCCATAGCAAGGTACAAGTAGACGGTCATTTTGCGAATGGTTCGGCCAATCAGATAAAGTCTGACTTTCAGTTTAGTGACTAGATAGCATTTCTGTTTTTCGTCGATGTACGAAATCACGACCTTATCAAAGTCTGTGAAGGATGGTCATATAATATCCCTCCAAAGTACTCGATATCTTCAACTCCGCACTTTGTTCCAACGCTACTCACTCATACTTTGGCAATAGCTGAGAACAGTGATGTGTAAATGGAGGGAAAAAACACTGTGGGCGCAAAACCCATAAGATTTGATAATTAGTGGTAACTTTCCAGAAGCCTTTTTCCTCAAGTTTCGCTGGAATGCGCATTAGAGACCGAATTATATTATAGATTATAAAAAAAGTTTTAGTTCCGTTGGCCGAAACCTGTTTTTTTATAATGCCTACGTATGGGGACCCGCTCTTGTGATATTTTTTTCAACGGTTGGGTTTTATTCTATAGGCGGCAAAAGTAGATGAGTGTTGATTGCGCAATATGAAAAATGATATCAGATTTAATAATATAATTTGCAGAATAACATGGTGGGGTAGGCTCCAACTATATTAACACTGCTGTCTGATAGTTAATGATGACACATAAAGATGTAGAGAAAATCAGACCGACGGCAGTTGTTTTGCTTCGATGAGGGTGAAAAATGGAAAGTTACAGTTTCTTGGAACATAGTTACATTGAATGGCTTGCAAAACGTATTGATAGCGGCCTTTTCAAGAAAAAGGGAGAAAGATCCAGGGAACGCCTTAAACTGGCAGCAGCTCGGAATCTTGAGACCAAGGGGTACCATGAAATGCGCGTCGCCGACATCACGCATGATGCTGGTGTGTCGGACGGGGCGTTTTATGTTTATTTCCAGGATAAGAGGGATGTTACTCTTGCGGTTATGAGGGAATTTGTGGAACTCCTCGAGAAGTCCTCTGAAAATTCGACAGAGAAAACGCCCCAGGGGAGCCCCTCTGCGCCGTTTGAAATGGTACGGCGGCAGAATCTCAGATATATCTCGGTAGGTCGGGCAAACGCTGGCCTGATGCGTTGCATTCTTCAGATCACTGATCAGGAGGCAGAGTTTGATCGATTGGTGCAGAAGATGAACCATGACTACTACCAGCGGATTACGAAAAGTGCTCTCAAGAAAAATGAAGGGAAGGAGTGGTCTAAAGAAACGGTGTTGTTCTTAGCCTATTCACTGGGCGCTATGATGGACGAACTGTTTCGTCGCCTGGTAATTCAACCTGATAAATATCTTTGTGAGATTGTAGCAGAGATAGCCCCGTCCGATGCTGCGTTGGCCGATCTTCTCAGTATAATCTGGATTAGAGTTCTCTACCCCTCTGCAGGCGTTCCAGAAGGGCTGTCGCGTTCCGCAAAAGAGCTTATGTCCGCGATCAGATCATCGGACAACGCA
>NZ_VFIY01000012.1 GCF_006385175.1 Emcibacter nanhaiensis | reverse complement strand
GTCACCGACATATCCTGGTCCACCAGCAGGGTGCCGACCACGTCGCCGTCGCCGTTGCTGAAGGTATAGACATCATAGTCCTGGCCGTCGATATTTTCCGTGCCGATGACATCGGTCACGGCCAGGATGGCGCTCGCGGCAAAGGTCAGGCTGTCGGAACCATCGCCCATCACCACCAGCCGGTCGTCACTGTCAGTCATGTCGATCAGGTCCATGATGTCGAGGGTCAGCGCGTTGGCGCCGCCGTCGGTCGCCAGGTCGACCGTTTCCAGGCCGCTGAGGTTATTGTTGTTGATTGCCGTGAGGTCGAGGTCGCTGCCGTCCAGCCGCAGGCTGTCCGCCCCGCCGCCGCCCTCGAGGCGGAAGAAATCAGTTGTATCGATAATGAAAGTATCATCGCCGTAGCCGCCGTACAGCACATCGCCGCCGCCGTCGGAGGTGAGGGTATCGTCACCGAGGCCGCCGACCAGGCTGTCGCGGGCGCCGGCGCCGCCGTCGGCAACCAGATTGTCATTGCCGTCCGTGCCCTCAGTAATACCGCCGCTGTTGTCGCCACCATAGATAACATAGGAGGCCCCGGCGTCTGTATCGCCCGTGTCCTCGTCCGTGGCACCGATGATGATGTCATCATAACCGTCCCCGTTCACATCCCCTGCAGCAGAGACCGACCAGCCGGCAAAGCCGTCCGCTTCCACGCCCCGGATATAGAATCCTTCACTGCCGTCACCGGAAAGTTCCAGATCGGACAAATCCATATTCGACAGGGAGGTTCCCCCGTAAATCAGATAGGAGTCCCCAATTTCGGTATAGCTCGGGAAGCCATCGGAACATGCGCCGATTAGAATATCGTCATAGCCGTCGCCGTTAAAATCCCCGGCCGAAGACACCGCGCCGCCACTGAAGTCCTCTGCCTGGTCACCATAGAAAACAACGCCCAGACTGTTATCCCCGCCCTCGATGTCGGACAGGGTGATGTGCGACAGGGCGGCGCCGCCATAGACCAGATAGCTGGCCCCCGCATATTCCCCGGCAGTGCTGTCCCCCTCCGATCCGAGCAGAAGGTCATCATAGCCGTCACCATTGACGTCGCCGGCTGACGAAACCGCAATGCCGATTAGGTCAAATTCCTCGTTTCCGGTCATGATGAATCCGGCACTGCCGTCGCCGGATTCTATATCCGCGAGCTGGATATTGGACAGGTCACCACCGCCGTAAACCACATAGGCGGTTCCTGCATAGGGCTGTATAGAATGTTCCACCGGCGCCCCGATAACCACATCATCATAGCCGTCCCCGTTCACATCCCCGGCGGAAGAGACCGACCAGCCGGATGCGTCAAATTCATCTGCCCCGAAGATTGTAATCCCGGCGCTGCTGCCGGCCTCGAGGTCAGACAGGTCGATATCGGCAAGGCTGGTACCGCCGTAAATAATATAGGAAGCCCCTGCGTAAACCCCAACCGTGGTTTCGTCCCTTGAGGATACAATGATATCGCTGTATCCATCGCCATTGACATCCCCTGCACTGGAGACCGCCAGACCATTACCGTCCCCTGCCTCGGCACCGTAAATGACAAATCCTTCGCTGCCATCCCCTCCCTCTATATCGGTCAGGAAGATATTGGCAAGCGACGGTCCACCGTAGATCACATAGGAGGCACCGGCTCTGTCTCCACCGGTATCTTCACCATAAGCGCCAATCACCAGGTCATCATAGCCGTCGCCATTGATGTCTCCTGCGGAGGAGACAGCCTCGCCGCTCCAGTCCCAGTCGCCGGCCCCAAAGATGGCAATACCGACATCCGCAGCACCGCTTTCGATGTCCCCCAGTTCGATATTCTGAAGACTGCTTCCGCCGTAGATCAGATAGCTCGCCCCGCCGTTCCCGGCGCCGGTATCTTCATTGGGCGCTCCCATGATAAAGTCATCGAAACCGTCACCATTGACGTCCCCGGCGGAAGAAACCCATGTCCCGACCCCGTCATAGATGCCTTCGCCGAAAACCGCGATGCCCTCTGTACTGCCGGTTTCCAGATGAAAGAGGTCGAGAAAGCCGGTCGACGTATAATCCGTGGTGTCAGGCTGGAAATCAAAATTGATATCCTGATCGACAAACATTCTTCCGATAATGTTACCTTCTACATCACGGAAAACATAGGCGTCATAGGCTTCGCCATCTATATGTTGCGTATAAGTATCCTGGGTTACAGGAAGAATGACGCTCGCGGCAAAAGTCAGACTGTCGGAGCCATCACCCATCACCACCAGCTGGTCATCACTGTCCGTCATGTCGAGCAGGTCCATGATGTCGAGCGTCAGGCTATTGGCCCCGCTGTCAGTCAGCAGATCCACCGTTTCCAGGCCGCTGAGATAATCATTGTTAATGGCCGTGAGGTCGAGGTCCACGCCGTCAAGCTGCAGACTGTCCTCCCCGCCGCCGCCTTCAAGACGGAAGAAGTCAGCGGTATCGATGATCAAGGTATCGTCACCATGGCCACCGTACAGCACATCGCCGCCGCCGTCAGAGGTCAGGACATCGTCCCCGAGGCCGCCGACCAGGCTGTCGCGGGCGCCGGCCCCGCCATCAGCGACAAGATTGTCATTGCCGTCGGTGCCCCCGATCACATTGCCGGTATTGTCCCACCCGAAAATAACATATGCGGCACCTTCAGGAATACCATATGAAAAACTCCCGGGCGCCCCAACGACCAGGTCGTCAAACCCGTCACCATTCAAGTCGCCGGCATAGGAAACCGAGATACCGCTGTGGCTCCCCGCTTCCGCTCCATACAGGACAAAGCCACCGGAACCGTCACCGTTTTCTATATCTGTCAGATCAATTACGGCGCTGCCCTGTCCACCATAAATGACATAGGAAGCCCCGGCCTTGGTTCCACCGGTTTCCTCGTAATAGGTGCCAATGATAATGTCCTCATGGCCGTCACCGTTCAGGTCGCCCGCCGTGGAAACGGAGTATCCACTGAGGTCGCCGGCCTCGCCGCCATAGATGACAAAACCTTCCGACCCGTCACCACTCTCGATATCTGACAAACTGATATGATCAAGCGAGGCACCACCGTAAATCACATAGGTGGCGCCGGCATTGTTTCCACCGGTATCTTCGCCTTTGGAACTGATGATCAAATCGGCATAACCGTCCCCGTTGACATCCCCGGCGGACGAGACAGATGTTCCCGTAAGATCTGATGCTTCCGCACCATAAATGGCGATACCGGCACTACCGTCCCCTCCCTCAATGGAAGCCAGGTCGAGATTGGCGAGACTGTCGCCCCCGTAAATAACATAGGCGGCACCAGCCAGATCTCCCCCTGTGTCCTCGCCCGTTGCGCCAATTATGACATCATCATAACCGTCACCGTTCACATCGCCTGCGGCGGAGACCGAAAAACCCGAGCCATCCCCTGTCTCGGCACCGGTGATCATGATGCCTGCATCACTTGTCCCGGGTTCCAAGGTCGCCAAATCTATATTTTCCAGATCGGCCCCCCCGAAAATCAGGTAGGAAGCGCCGGAAACAATAATCCCATCAGGGGTTGAGTTTCCTCCACCAACAATCAGATCATCAAAACCGTCACCATTGACGTCCCCTGCATTTGAGACCGATCGGCCGACCTCCTGATACTCGTGGGCCCCCTCTATCAGGAAACCTACTTCGGCACCCCCATTTTTTATGTACGGCAAAAGGTCAGGTATACCCAAATTCCCTCCGCCATAGACGACATAGGCAGCACCGGCAATTTCATTATCGCTGTTCTGGTAATTCGGTGCCCCGATAATCACATCATCATATCCGTCTCCGTTGATATCCCCCGCAATGGAAACCGACATACCGTTATTTTCATAGACTGATCCAGCAAAAAGGAGCGCACCATCAGTATCGTCGCCGTTTTCTATAACCTCTGTATCGAGGCTGGAAAAATCCGCCCTCCCATAAATGATATAAGACGCTCCATCAATATCTCTGCTCGTCGCTCCAATGATCAGGTCATCAAAACCGTCATTGTTCACATCACCGGCATAAGACACCGACCGCCCAAGACTTGGCGGCTCGAGGCTCAGATTCTGATACCCTGTAATGACCACCCCGAGCGAACTGCCCTGTTCAATGGCGGACAAGGACAATGCACCGTCTGAGATCATATCCTGAACAGAAATTGTTACATCCTGGCTTGCGGACACTCCGCCATCAGACACGACAACTGTAATCTGGTGCTCGCTCGCGGTTTCATAGTCAAGTGACTGGCCAACCGCCAAAGTGACCTCGCCCGTATTGCTGTCAATCTCGAACAGACCACCGGCGTCATCGGACAGACTGAAAGTCACTCCGCTGCCTTCCGGATCAACTGCGACAGCTGTGTAAAGTACATCTGTATCGCTCACATCCTCCGCAGCAAGAACTGAAGTCCCGGAAGAAAATTCAGGCGCTTCATCTACATTTGTCACGGTGATTGTGATGTCCTGCGTATCAGTTTTGGTACCGTCGGACGCCTGGATTGTGATCTGGTGGGAGCTACTGTCCTCGAAATCAAGTGAGGCACCTCCAACCAGCGATACTTCGCCGGTTGCCGGGTCAATTTCAAAAAGACCGCCGGCATTATCAGTCAGACTGTAGGTAACCGTTGCCGTTCCGTCCAGGTCAACCGCATCCGCCGTATAGACGACTGCTGTATCCGCAACATCTTCTGCAACGGAAGCACTCGTCCCGGACTGAAAACTGGGAGGGTATTCATTTTCGTCATATACATTGATGGTAACAATCTGGGAGTTTTCGTTGACCCCATCGGAAACAGCCACCGTCAGTTGATGGGAAGTCGCATTCTCGTAATTCAGGCTTTCTCCATCTGCCAGACTGATCGCGCCGGTCGCGGCATCGATTTCAAACATGCCCCCGTCATCGTCAGCAAGACTGTAGACCAGATTCTGGCTGCCTTCAGGATCCTCCGCCCGAGCCTGGAGCAGAATATCACTATCCGAGGCATACTCGGAAAATACAGCTTCTGAATTCGATATAAATATCGGTGTTTCATCTACATCCGTCACCGTGATGATAATTTGCTGCTCAACGGTATTGACACCGTTCGAATAGCTGACGGTCAGCAAATATTCACTAACCCCCTCAAAGTCCAGGGTGTCCCCTTGAGCAAGAGTGATTTCACCAGTGTCAGCATTAATGACAAACGAACCGTTTGCATCGTCGGTCAGACTGTAGGTCACACCGGGTGTGGCAATCGGTGACTGAACGACCGTACCGCCGGCACTATTCTCGGCGACAAATGCATTACGCACGCCGGTATCGACCAATGAAACCGTTACTGTCGCCGTATCGTCGCCGGAATTGTTGCCAAGTACATAGTTGAGCGCAATTTCGTCGGCCATCACATTATCCGGCACCGTCAACTTGATCTGGCCGGTCTGGCTGTCATACTGAACCGCCACACCTTCCGGCATGCCGTCCGCCAGGGAAACCGACAAAATGTCTCCGTCACTGACTACGTCATTATCAAGCAAAACGGACGAGGCGATAAAGGAATCCCCGCCGACAATTGCAATCAGGGTATCGTCAACCGCAATGACATCCCCGGCAGAATAATCTTCTCCCTGCTCCTCGACAACAGAGACCAGCTGATCGACCGCTGCATCGCTGAAATCGCTTTCCACATCGTCAGTTGTAACATCCCCGGCACCCAAATCGGCCAGCACATCGGGTAAAATATAGGTCGCGACAATGGCAGCAGCTTCATTTTCTCCCGACAGGTCCCCGGGGCTTGCCGCCAGCGCCTCAACCACATTCGACACCGCAGTGGCGGCAGCGGTTGTCACATCAGCCGAAACAGCATCGCCAGTATCCACGGCATTGATCAGGGCCACGACATTTGCCGCATCGGAAAAATCCGTTGTGCTGTCACTGGCGAGCGCGGCAGCCACCTGCTGCAGTACGGCAGCCTGCAGCTCGCCGTCGGCATTGGCCACTCCGGCCCCTTCTAGAAGCGCCGTCACTGATTGCACCAGCGCCATGACTTCCTGGCCGGCCAGCAGAACCGCCGCCGCGTTGCCATCGCCATTGCCGGACGCCGCGACCGGATCGAAACTGCCAAGATCCACCGAATCGTCAATGCCGAAGGCCGCCTTGATATCGGCTTCGCTCACGCCGTTGACCATCAAGGTGGTCAACGGAGAGACCACGCTGGCGCCCGCCGGTGCGGTCAGGACGACCCCGTCATAGGAGACACCGGTGGAAACATCCGTTCCGCCAATCGAGACGATTGTCCCTGTGGTTCCTTCCTCCACTTCGAAGGAATAGTTGCCACTGGCATCGGTTGTGCTGCTGACTTCACCGCTGTCAAGTATTCCGTTGTTGTTCTCATCCAGAAAAACCGTCGCCCCCTCGACATACCCATCCACGACAGCCCCGGTGACAGAAACCATGTTTGGCGTCTGTGTTGTCGGTGACGGCGTGCTGCCGCCTCCACCGCACGCCGTCAGCAGGAAGGGAGTCAGGAGAAAAGAACTGCGCCCCGCCTTCCCGGCGTTCAGGCGGCGATTGATGTGGTTCGTGATTTTCTGAAAGCTGCTCTTGTCGGAAGCGACGTCGACTGTCAGTGAAAGCTGCGCCGATTTTATAGTTTTTTCTGCCATGGTTCCCTGCCTCATATTATCCCCAGGGCAGATGCAGATGTGCCAGACAGACCAACCATTCCTCCCCCAATTCTTATTTCCCGCATTTATAGAGAAACATCTATGCGATACAGACAATATCACGCAAACATTCTGAAGCGCAAGAGCGATGGTTTTACGTTAGAGCGGACCGCCAACGGAAAGAAAATGACCGGCCTGACGGCATTTTCTGTTGTGGCTAGATGGTCACCGACATATCCTGGTCCACCAGCAGGGTGCCGACCACGTCGCCGTCGCCGTTGCTGAAGGTATAGACATCATAGTCCTGGCCGTCGATATTTTCCGTGCCGATGACATCGGTCACGGCCAGGATGGCGCTCGCGGCAAAGGTCAGGCTGTCGGAACCATCGCCCATCACCACCAGCCGGTCGTCACTGTCAGTCATGTCGATCAGGTCCATGATGTCGAGGGTCAGCGCGTTGGCGCCGCCGTCGGTCGCCAGGTCGACCGTTTCCAGGCCGCTGAGGTTATTGTTGTTGATTGCCGTGAGGTCGAGGTCGCTGCCGTCCAGCCGCAGGCTGTCCGCCCCGCCGCCGCCCTCGAGGCGGAAGAAATCAGTTGTATCGATAATGAAAGTATCATCGCCGTAGCCGCCGTACAGCACATCGCCGCCGCCGTCGGAGGTGAGGGTATCGTCACCGAGGCC
>NZ_VFIY01000011.1 GCF_006385175.1 Emcibacter nanhaiensis | reverse complement strand
GAAGGGCTGTCGCGTTCCGCAAAAGAGCTTATGTCCGCGATCAGATCATCGGACAACGCAGCCTGAAGGAAACAGGGGCGTGTTGCCTTCATTCATTTTTAAAAAATGAATATGACATCATATTTTATTGACATTGCTCAGTGAGCCGATTACAAAAGTTCCGATTAAGAACATACGATCGTCCTATTATCGGAGTAAAAAATGACCAAGAGTGACAAATCCGCCGGCGACCAGGTCGCTGTAGAAAAATCAATCCTCGGTCCGGCCGGTAAGGATCTTGGTACTTCTGAGTGGATCACGGTAAATCAGGATATGATCACTCGTTTCGGAGACGTCACTCTTGATCCTGATCCGATGCATATGGATGCCGAGTGGGCGAAAGAAAATACTCCATACGGCGATACTATCAGCTATGGTTTCCTTACGCTGTCATTTCTGACACACATGTTTGCCTCTGCGATGAAGGTACCGTCAGCAAGTGAAGGGGCGGGAGAGGGATATTTCCTGAACTATGGCTTTAATCGTCTGAGGTTTGTTGATCCGGTGCCAGTCAATTCCAGGGTTCGCGGGCATTTCAAAGTTGCTAAAAAGGAAGCAGAGGAGCGTTCGGGGTTCAGGTTGGTGCATATGGATGTTGAAATCGAGATCGAGGGAGGGGGGCGGCCGGCAGTTGTGGCAGAGTGGATCGGGGCTTGGGTCAATGATCTCGGTTGAACTGGTAAAGTCAATGACGGCGCTCGGGGTGAATACGGGGAGATAAGCGAGGATGGTAATGCCTGAGTTCGCGTGTATAAGCGACTATGTAACCTGGTATGCCGAAAAAACGCCGTCCGCGGAGGCTTGTGTTTTTAACGGTAGCCGGGTGACTTATGCGCAGCTCGAACTACAGGTTGAAAGACTGGCTTGCGCTTATATTGCGGCCGGTGTCTCAAAGGGGGACCGCGTAGCGGTTCTGGCCACAACATCTCCCGATTTTCTCGTAAGTTTCCTCGCTGTCGCCCGTATCGGCGCAATCTGGGTGGGGCTGAATGCCAAATACAAGCGTGACGAACTCCTGTATGTGGTGAGCGACTGCAAGCCGAAAATATTGCTGGCCCGTACAAGGATCGGGGAGCGGCAGTATGACGAGGATATAAAGCATATTCTGTCAGAGGTTTCAGGTATTGAGAAGGTCGTTTTGCTGGATGATGCCAATGCTTTATCCGGGGCCGTAAGCTATCGTGATTTTTTGCATTCAGGTGAGAATATTCTCCACACGCATGTAAAGGCGCCGTCTTCCGGGGGCGGCGACAAGAAGCCCTGTCTTATAGTCTATACGTCGGGGTCTACCGGAAAGCCAAAGGGGGCGCTGCTTCATCAGCAGGGTATTATTCGTTTCTGCCTGGAACAAAACCGAATCTGGTATGTAAATCCGCATCGCGTTATCAATTTTTTGCCCATCAACCATGTGGGCTGTGTCGTTGATTTGTCTCTGCCTGCTGTACTTGCTGGGGGAACCCAGATCCTGTGTGAGAAATTTGATCCGGTAAAAATGCTGGAGCTGGTTGAGCGGGAGAAGGTCACATTGTGGGCTTCGGTTCCCAGCACCTTCATCATGCAGCTGGGGTTACCTGATTTTGATAAATATGACCTCGCCTCTGTGCAGTTGATCGCCTGGGGTGGGGCAGCCATGCCGGAAGAGACGGTTCGTCGCCTTGTTGAAGTTTGTCCGCGGATGAGCACCAACTATGCAATGACGGAGACTCTTGTCACTACCGTTGTGGAGCCTACTGACAATGTTGAGGCCCTGACAAGAACTGTGGGCCATCCTTTCCCCGGTGTCGAACTTCGTCTTGTTGATGACAGGGGCAATGACGTCGACAAGGGGGAGCCGGGAGAGTTGCTGGTCCGTTCGGTTTACAACATGCTTGGATACTGGAACAGGCCCGAGGCTTCAAAAGAAGCATTTCTTGGCGATGGATGGTTTCGTACAGGGGATGTTCTGGCCGAGAACCGGGATGGAAGTTTTTCTGTGGTTGGTCGTCTGAAGGAAATGTACAAATCCGGCGGGTATAATGTCTATCCCAAGGAAGTCGAGGCAGCGATCGAAACCTGCCCGGGGATTGTCGAGGCTGCTGTTGTATCGGTGCCGGATCCAAAATGGCAGGAAGTCGGTATTGCCTATGTGACCTTGCGGCAAAGTTGTGACTGGAATGAAGAGGGTCTGCGTTCTTTTTGCAGTGAACGGCTGGCCAACTACAAGATGCCCAAAAAATTCTTGTGTCTCCCCGAAATGCCGTTGTTGCCAATCGGCAAGGTGGACAAGGTTGCCCTGAAAAAAATGGCAGTGTTGGAGTATGGAGCCACAAAAGGGGGGGCAGAGAAGTAGGGCTGTGGCGGTTTATTGTTTTTGAAAATAGAGTTGCGAACCGAAGATATCTGCAGAAAAGGTGTAATGCTGTGTCTCAGTTAAAGAAATGGATGTTCCGTCTTTTAAAAGCGTTTACCGCTACTGTGCTTGTTATAGTGGCGCTTATCGTAATTGTCGACCAGTTGGTAAAAACGCCGGGCGAAAAAATATTATCGCCAGGTGTGACACGGAACTCAGCACAATATATTGTCATGCGCGATGGCGTGAAGATTGCGGTGGATGTTTGGTTGCCGCGAGAATACGAGCCGGGTCAAAAGCTCCCTTCAATCATGTATATGACCAGGTATTGGCGGGCATCCGAACTTGGTATTCTGCGGCATGTTGCTGTAGGCCTTGGGTTGGCGGAAGATCCAAATTTGACTTTGCTTGTCAGGCTGTTTAACGAAAAGGGATATGCATTTGTGAAAGTCGACGCCCGTGGCAGTGGGGCTTCCTTTGGTGGCCGGCAAACAGAGTTAAGTCCAGATGAGGTTGCCGACTATGGGGAGATTGCTGACTGGATCGTACGCCAGACCTGGTCGAACGGCCGTATCGGCGCACTTGGTGTCTCTTATCTGGGGAATACGGCGGAACTCCTGACGACGACGCAGCGCGGCGCCGTTCGCGTGGTGGCGCCGATGTACAGTGATTTTGATCCTGTTTACCAGTTGATCCAGCCCGGCGGCGCAAAAAATAAATATATGGACAACTGGGGCGAGGCGGTTGGTCATATGGACCGAAATGAAACTTGCGCTCTTCTCGAAATCAAAGGGGTGTTGTGTACCCTCAGTGGGCTTTGGGTCGGCGGGGTCAAACCGGTAGACGCAGATCGTCATGGGGCATTACTGCGGGAGGCCGTTAACGGCCATGCTGACAATGTGAATGTGGGCCGGCTTTTTGAGGGTATCAATTTTTCCGATGACCCCATGGGGATTGCGGGAAGCGACGCCTGGTCATTCATGCCGGCGGGCAGGGGCCGGGAAATAGAAGCTTCAGACATTCCCATGTTTGTCTGGGCGGGGTGGTATGATGCCGCTACCGCGGATGGAGCATTGTCCAGGTTTCAGACGTTCTCTAACCCGCAAAGAGTCATCATAGGAGCCTTTTCTCATGGTGGTGCTCATGACACTGACCCCTTCCGTGACGCCAATAGTGCACCCGATATCTCTCCTGAAGAACAACTGGACATGATCGCGGCGTATTTTGACAAATTTCTGCGAGACGGGGGGGCTGGGCAGCCAGAACATTCCATCCGCTATTATGAGCTTGGTTCGGGAAAATGGTACGAGAGTGAAGTCTGGCCTCCTGCCGGGGTAAGGGCACGCACCTATTATCTGGCACAGGATAATCAGCTCTTGGGGGAAGCCGGGGAAGCCGGTGGCGAAGATCATTATACAGTGGATTATTCGGCAACGATGGGAACTTCCACGCGCTGGCATACTAACTTTGGTGGTGGAGATGTCTTTTATCCGAACAGGGCAGGACAGGATAAGAAGCTGCTTGTCTATCAAGGTGCTCCGCTGCAGGAAGGCCTGCATATCGTCGGGGCACCTGTTCTGAGCCTCTCGCTAAAAAATTCCCATCCGGATCCAGTCATTTTTGCTTACCTGGAGGCCGTCTCTCCGGAAGGGGCCGTGCTTTACATCACGGAGGGGGAGTTGAGGGCAATTCACCGTAAAATCAGCGGTGAGGGAGCTTCCTATGTACAGGACGGCCCCCGACATAGTTACAAAAGATCGGACTCTCAACCGGTGCCGGTTGATGAAGTCATTGAATTGAAAATCCGCCTTGCTTCAGTGGCGGCCATGATTCCCGAGGGCTGGCGTGTGCGACTGTCTCTGTCAGGTGCGGATGCCGACATGTTCAAGCGTTGGCCTGAAGACGGAACTGTACTGCAGTGGACGGTGAAACATGGAGGCGACGATTCCTCCAGGCTGGAATTGCCGGTCAGGGAGTAGTCGTCTGATGTTCGGGGATGTTCCGTAAAAGGAGAAATAGTGATGCCGGAGGAAATGACGGACCCAGATGAAAGAGAGTCAAGAACTGTCATTGAATGCGCGGGGCGTGCTAGAGAGGCGGCTTGCCAATTAATGAAGATAGGCTCAATAAATATACCTAACTTGTAAACAGAAAATACTGCGGGGACGTAGCGAGTTCTGGGAGTGTGATTTTCCAAGTCTCGCCTATAAGAATATAATATAAAAAAAGACTTAGATTAGTTGAAAGTTAAAGCCTAGTTGTAGGGGCACATAGGATTTGACTAATTTTTTGAACTATAATATGAATATGACCTCAAGTTTTATAAAATAGATAATATATTTTAGGAGAAGGAAGAAGGAAATGGTTCTGAGTAGGGTAGACGCATTTATTTTTGCTTTGACAGCCACGACATCATCTGTTGCGCTTATGGCGTCCCAGGCTATGGCCGAGGATGTGGACAGTGACGGTGAGATTATGGTGATGGAAGAGGTGGTGGTTTCCGCGCAGCGGCGCGACACCACGATCCTGGAAGTGCCGGTATCGGTGACTGCTATTGGTGGAACCGAGCTCGAGAATACGTCAGCAACCAGTATCATGGACTATGCGGCAAAGATTCCAGGTCTCAATCTTGTGGGCGGTGGTACGCCGGGGCAGGTGACTCTGACACTGCGCGGCGTTTCGTCAAGTGTCGGCGGTGGCGCCAATGTGGCAACGTATATCGACGAAACGCCTGTGGGATCCAGCTCTATTTATTCCAGGGCAAGCATCCTGCAACTGGATTTTTTCCCCTATGATATCGAGCGTCTGGAGATCGTGCGTGGTCCGCAGGGAACACTCTATGGTGCCAGCGCTATGGGGGGGCTGATAAAATATGTAACCAAAAAACCAAACCTGCAGGAAGTGAGAATGCGGGGTGGCGCCGGATTGCGCTCTGTGGAAGGCGGCGGTGACCTCGGATACAATGTGCAGGGCTCTGTGAGTGTGCCGCTCGTAAAAGACAGTCTCGGCATGTCAGTGAGCGGATATCACTCCAATACACCGGGCTACATCGATAACTATCGCCGGGGTGAGGATGATATAAATGAGGTTCGGCAAAGCGGTGCCCGGGTGGCCCTGCAGTGGAATCCCAGTGAGAAAATAGATATCAATTTGTCAGGTATTGTGCAGGATGTGGATGCCGATGACCAGGCAACCATTTTCCTCGATCCGACCAGTTCTGAGCCGGTAGTGGATGAATTGAGTACCGGTGCCTATTTGCGGGAACCGTTCAAGAAAACCATGTATTTTACTGCGCTGAATATCTCCTGGAATATTGGTGTCGCGGACTTGGTATCGTCATCCAGTTACAGTTATACGAAAACACGAGACGGCATTGACGGGACCAGTGTTTACGGGGGGCTAGTGCCGATCTTTTCGGGGGGCGCGGTGCCGGAAGGAAATATCTACTACGATAACACTGTGAAGGTTAAAAAATATACACAGGAACTGCGTCTGGTATCATCGGATGAAGAGGCCGCTTTTCAGTGGATTCTTGGCGGATTCTTCACGGATGAAACGGCGACCAACGCTCAATATTTTACAGCTGAGGACCCTGCCGGAAACTTGGTGGATTTCCTGAATCCCATGGCCGATATTTTGCTGGACTCCTCCTATAAGGAATATGCCGTTTATGGTGATGTGACCGTGGATTTCACGGATAGGTTTGAACTAACGGCAGGCCTGAGGTGGTCAAAGAACGACCAAGTGTATACGGAGTATGATGACGGGCTTTTCTATGGTTTTATGGGTTCGGCCATGGGGGGGGCATCTTCTGAAGAGATCGTGACATATATGGTGTCACCGAAATATACCTTGTCCGAGGATCTTATGGTTTATGCAAGATACGCGACGGGTTACCGTCCCGGTGGCCCCAACGTGGCCATTTTCGGCATTCCTCCGCAGGTGGATTCCGATACGCTGGACAGTTATGAAATTGGCCTGAAGGGCAGGCTGCTGGATGGTAAACTGACCTTAGAGGGTGCTTTGTTCCAGAATGATTGGCAGGGCCTTCAGGTTACGGCGTCTGGAGGTGGTTTTGGGTGGCTTGAAAACGGCGGCGACGCGCGTGTAAAAGGCCTGGAATTGTCTTCTAGCGTCAATGTGACGCCTGAATTCAAACTGTCGTTTAATGCGTCCTATACGCATACCGAATTTCTGGATGATGCGCCTAGCCTCGGGGCTGTGGCCGGTGACCGCATTCCGTTTGTGCCTGACTGGCTGATCGGCGCAACGGCTGACTACGGTTTCCAGGTTTCAGGCGGCTGGACAGGTTGGGTCAGTGGTTCGGTGCGCTATGTGGATGATCAGACCTATTTCATACCTGATATCGGCGCCTCCCGCACCATGGACAGCTACACAACCGTGGATTTGCGCGCGGGCTTTGAAAATGGCCCATGGGAAGTCAAGTTGTTTGCCAACAATCTGACCAACAGGCATGCCCATACCGACGAAAGCCTGTTGGTAAATTTCTTTGGTGTGCCGGTAAACGGGCAGGCTACCATACTTCAACCTCGTACAATTGGCATATCTGTCGGGTACAGTTATTAACAAAATGGTTGACCCCAATCAGCGAGATAAGATGGAAGTTGATGTATAGAGTCTTTTTCATCTTATCTCCTGAAACTAGGTGGCAAAATAAGCATCTATTGCTGGATGGTACAAGTTGCAGGTTCCGATCAACAGAAAATGCTGGGGCCTTTTAAAGGGAGTTTCCTGATGAAGCAGTCAAAGATTATTTCCATACTTTTCATATTGATAACTCTGGTGTTTTCATCCGGAAATGCCTGGGCACAGAATAATAGTTTCCCGACTGAGGTCGGTGCCGTCGAAGCCTTCTCGGACGGTCTGGTTTATCCTTTGATGAGCAAATTCAATGTGCCGTCAGGTGTCGTTGCAATTGCCCAGGGCGACAAACTTGTCTTTTCCAAGGGGTATGGCTTTCAGGATTATGACAAGGCTATTCCGGTCGATCCTGAAACAACTATGTTCCGCCCCGGTTCTATCTCCAAACTTTTTACATGGACATCGGTCATGCAGCTTGTCGAACAGGGCAGGATCGACCTGGACGCCGATGTAAATGCCTATTTGAGAACCTTTCAGATAGAGGATAGTTATCCCGGGCAGCCGGTGACCATGCGCCATATGATGACCCATTCCGCTGGTTTTGAGGACAGCTTTCTCGGTCATCTCATTATTCGCGACCCCTCCCGGGTTGTGCCGCTGGCGGAGTCCCTGAAGAAATATCAGCCGGCCCGTGTTAATCCGCCGGGTGTTCACACGGCCTATTCAAATTATGCGACAGCGCTGGCCGGTCTTATTGTTGAAAATGTGTCCGGGATGAAATTCTCCGACTATGTACAGAAAAATATCTTCGATGTTCTGGGCATGAAGCATGCCACATTTGTGGAGCCACTGCCGGAAAACCTGAAAGACAACATGGCGGGCACCTATGCGTTCGAAGGTGGAACGTTCGTGGAAAAGCCGTTTGAAATTGTCTCGAACTTTTCCCCGGCCGGGGCCTCGTCGGTGTCAGCTGCGGATATGATGATTTTCGGCCAGACCATCTTAAACGGAGGCGAATATCAGGGACGGAGGATCCTGAAAGAGGAAACCGTCCGGCAAATGTTGGCGCGTAACCCGGCCTATCCTGATAAAATGGATGGTGTTGCTCTGGGGTTTTATGAACTGACGGAAAACGGTATCCCCATTATCGGACATCATGGCGCAACCTTCTCCTTTATGTCCCAACTGGCCATTGATACTGAGAATAGGATCGTCATCTTTGCTTCCTTCGGCTCCAAGCAGGGCGGGCAAGTGAGCAATGAAGTGGTTAGCGGCTTTTACGATGCATTCTATCCGGAGCAACCTGACATGCCTCATACCCCGACAGATTTCGCCGAACGTGCCGGCAAATATGCCGGAACATATCTCGGCTGGCGTATGAATTTTTCCGGCATCGAGAAAATCATGGCTCTGCTCGGGGGAGTCAGTGTGACTCCGACCTCGGACAATAAATTGTTGATCACTGCAGGGGGAAAGTCAGCCCAGTTTGTTGAAACAGGTAAAAATACATTCCAGGAGCTGCCCGGCATGAACAAGATGTCCCCCGGGGAGGCGAAGGTTTTGTTTATAGAAAAGGACGGGGAGATCACGGGTCTTCTTCTCGGAAATCATTTGCTGGAATTTTTCAAAGCATCTTTTGTTTATTCAACAGCATTCAATTATGGCTTCCTCGCCTTGTCCGGTATTGTCTTCCTTGGCGTAGTGCTGCGTCGGTTCTACCAGCGGAAGTCCATCAAATTGATGGAGCCTGGTGAAAAGAAAGCCTTGAGGGCCGCCGTTTTTGCCTCCGCGGCAAATCTGCTGACCGTCGTTCTGTGTGCGGTTGTGCTTGTGGTTGCCGGAGACTCTATTCTCGCGAAAATTCCGTTGAGCTTGAAACTCTGGCTGTTGCTGCCCATCCTGTCCACCATTACCGGTGTTTACCTGCTGTACTGGACCGTGAAGGTCTGGAAAGACGGGCTTTGTGGCACCCTCGGGGCGCGCATTCGATTCAGTATCGTGACTGTCTGCGCCCTGTTTATGTGCTGGTTCTATTACTTCTGGAATATTCTCGGTTTCAATTACCTGTCGTAGGTTCTGAAGCCGCGTGGCTGGCTTACTCGAGGTGCCGGAACGGCGGGATAAATTGTGGATGTTTGGGGCATGACAGGCCCCTGGGGTCGTATATCAGTCAGTTTGCAAGGAGCAGAAGATGAATAAAGCTAAAGCGATGAATCGTCGTAACGCACTTAAAGCCGGGGCGGCGGGTGTCGCCCTGTCTCTTGGTGCCCCGATGATCAACAGGGGGATGTACCGAGCGTTTGCGCATTCCGGGGAAAGCTATTCCCGCCGGACGATGGACCTGGTGCGGGAAAACCTGGTTATTGACATGCTCGGGCTGATTGCCCTCAGCGACAAGAAAGTCGAAAAATGGGTGCTGACCCCGGGCGGGTTCGGGGAGCAGGATTTCCAGGAGTTTAATAAATCCGGGATCAATATTTTTCACAATGCCTATGGCATAAGCGGCCCCGGGGCGCACCGCGAAACCCTTGAATATTTCGCCCTTCTCAACGGTTTCATTGCCGATTATTCGCAGTATTTCAGACGCATTGATTCAATCGAGGATATGGATGCTGCCAAAAGTAGCGGCAAGATTGGTGTCCTGATTGGTGTCCAGAACGCGGAACATTTCCGTAGCCCCGATGATGTTGATTTGTTCCGCAGCATGGGGCAAATGGTCTCCCAGTTGACCTACAACAGCCGGACGGTGATTGGTAACGGCGCTACCGAGCGCGTGGATGGCGGTATCAGCGACTTCGGCGTGGCAATTATCGAAAGAATGAACAAGGTCGGCATGCTGGTGGATGTCTCCCACTGCGGAGACAGAACTACCCTCGACGCATTTGAACTGTCGAAGAAGCCTGTAGCCATCACTCATTCCAACTGCAGGGCATTGAACCGTCATCCGCGGCTCAAGACGGATGAAGCTATCGTGAAAATGGCCAAGACGGGGGGGGTCATGGGCATCACCGCGGTCCGCAACTTTGTGCGTGATCGGGAGCCGACCACTGTGGAGCATGTCGTGGATCATATCGACCATGTGGTTAAGCTGACCGGTATTGACCATGTCGGGATCGGGACGGACTCAGATTTGTGGGGCTATGACGATCTGCCGGCAAAGCAATATGAAATGCTCAAATCCGGATACAAGGAAAGCTACGGTTTCCGGGACAAGATCGATATCGACGAGACGGGACATCCGCGGAAGATGTATGACCTGACCGAGGCTCTGATCCGCCGGGGATACAGTGACGATAACATCCGGGCGATCCTGGGGGCGAATTTCAAAAGGATGCTGGGAGAGGCCTGGGGACGTTGAGGCTCAGTGTGTCCAGATGAAGCGAGGAAAGGTTGCGCGTTTGCTCAAGTTACCGATAGAAATGACTAAAGTTTTGCTGCTCGTTGCTTTGGGAGTGAGCGGAGGGTTTGGTGCGGCATACGCACAGAACGGACCGATGTATGACATCGTTATCCGTAACGGGCGTGTGCTGGATGGGGCAGGAAATCCCTGGATCAGTGCAGACGTGGCCGTTCGCGACGGCAGGTTTATTCGCATCGGTCAAATAGCAGGCCGGGGTGCGCAGGAAATTGACGCAGCCGGGAAATATATTTCTCCCGGCTGGATAGATATGATGGATCAGTCCGGGGAAATTTTGCTGCAAAGCGGATTGGCGGAAAATAAATTGCTTATGGGGGTGACAACCGCTATCGCCGGAGAAGGCGGTACACCGGTTCAAGCTAAAGAGATAGAAGAGTATTTTAAGCAGCTCGAACAAAGCGGTATTTCTTTGAATTTCGGCACCTATTATAGTGCTACCCAGGCTCGACAAGCTGTTCTAGGCGACAAGAACACCATTCCAAATGCGGAGCAACTTGCCGCGATGACGGCTCTGGTGCGAAAGGCCATGGAGTCAGGAGCCCTTGGTATTACTACGGCTCTGATTTACCCGCCGGCTAATTTTCACAGTACGGAAGAACTGATAGCTCTTAGTCGTGTTGCGGCGCGGTGCGGCGGGTTATATGCAACCCATATGAGGGATGAAAGCCGGTTTTTGCTGAAGGCCGTCGAAGAAGCTGTTGAGATTGGCGAAAAGGCCGGGATTGAAGTCGAAATATTCCATCTGAAGGCCGCTTACCAACCCCACTGGGGTCAGGATATGGAAAAGGTCGGGGAGGCTATTTCAAAAGCTCGCAGTCGCGGGATAGATATTGCAGCGGACTTATATCCCTATCCGGCTGGCGGTACCGGGTTCGAGCCGACAGTGCCGCCTTGGGTCTTTGCGGATGGCCCTGATAAGGCCATTGAAATGATGCGTGACCCTGAGTTGCGAAAGCAAATGAAAAAGGAATTGCAGAAGGGGGCCACCGAGACTTGGTCAAACCTGGTATATGCTGCCGGTGGATGGAAGAATGTCGTCCTGGCCAATGCGCAAAATCCAAAATATGACCGTTACAGATTTAGGAGTATCGACGATATCGCTCGGGAGCTTAAAATGGACCCTGCCGACCTAGCATGGGATATTATGTTGGAAGCTTTGCCCGACCGAGCGATGGCGCTCTACTACATGATGGATGAGAAAGACATAGAAACAGCTCTACGGTTCCCCTGGACCAGTATTGGCAGTGATGCGGGGGCTAGTCTGGCGGTTGGTGAGCCTGATGTTTTGGGTATGCCGCATCCCCGTAGTTACGGAACATTTCCCAGGATTATCTCAGAGTATGTCAGAAAAAGGGGGGTGTTGACCCTGGAAGACGCGATCCGCAAGATGACATCCTGGCCGGCTGGCCGGATGGGGCTTCAGGATCGGGGCCTGATCCGTGAAGGAATGCGTGCGGATGTTGTGATTTTTGATTTTGACCAGATAACAGACCAGGCAACATGGAAGCATCCCACAAAGCCTCCAAGCGGCATATCTTATGTTCTGGTGAATGGTGAGGTGGTTATCGATCATGGGCGACACACCGGGGCCAAACCCGGGCATGTCATAAGAGGGCCAAGGGTCTGTAAGGCTGTTGAAGAAGTAGCAAATTAGGATGCAAATATTCAGGATGGGCAAATGAAGGCAGTTGTAATTGGGGCCGGTCTTCAGGGGGTCTCGACGGCCTATTACCTGAGTAAAGCGGGTCTGGAGGTCACTGTTCTGGAGCAGCAGGCAACGGCGGGTATGGAAACCAGCTTTGCCAATGGCGGCATCCTGACCCCAAGTATGTCCGATCCATGGAATGCGCCGGGATCATGGCGGGAAATGCTCCTGACCATGGGACAGGAGGACAGCCCGTTGCTGATCCGACCCAGAGCCCTGCCTGGAATGATCGGATGGGGAATAGGATTTCTGCGAAACAGTAGTCCGGCGATTTTTCACCGCAATACCCTGAATAACTTCATGCTGTCCCATTACTCGGTGCAGATGATGAAGGAGATCCGCCGGGAATCTGATATCTCCTACGACTTTATGCCGAGCGGTACACTCAAGCTTTTTTCCGATGAAGTTATATTTGCCAAAAAGTTGGTTCAACTCGCGCCGCTTGCGGCGCAAGGGTTGAAATTTAAGCCCATGACGCCTGCCCAGATTGCCAAACTGGAACCCATGCTGGCGCAAGGTATCGACCGGATCGCCGGAGGCGTATATTTCCCTGATGACGAAAGCGGGGATGCACATAAATTCTGCCAGGCGTTAATGGCGGAGACGAAGCAACGCGGTGTGCGCTATCATTTCAATTCCGCGGTCACCTCCTTGGAGCAACAGAATGGCAGGATAAGTGCAGTCTGTTGCGGAAGCGCGATACATCAGGCAGATCTTTTTGTGCTGGCTGCGGGATGTTACTCAAGTGGTTTGCTCGGGAAAATCCGTGCGCGTGTCCCCATACAGCCCGTCAAGGGCTACTCCCTGACGTTTGCCGGAGATGGTGTTAAAGATATGCCCCGTATCCCGGTGGTGGATGATGAACTTCATGCCGCCCTGGTGCCCCTCGGCAAGCGGTTCAGGATTGCCGGCACAGCTGAGTTTGCCGGGTTTGACCGGACCCTGTCAAAGGGGAGGGTGGACAACCTGCGGGATGTAATTGCCAGGGTTTATCCTTCCTTGCTGGATAATTTGCAGGACAAGACTGGTGAGGCCTGGACCGGGTTCAGACCTGTTTCTCCGGATGGTGTCCCTCTGATTGGCAGGCTTGGTGCTGAAAATCTGTTTATCAATGCCGGACACGGGCATCTGGGCTGGACCATGGCGGCGGGATCCGCCCGTCTTCTGGCAGACATCATGACCGGGCAGGAGCCGGAGATAGACAGCCAGGCGTACAGGCCGGGCCGATTTTAGAGATCGGCAAAATCATTTACTAGCCAGGAGGGCGCCAGGTGAGAAGAGTATTTTATCATTATCTGATACCGGGACTGGTCTTTCAGTCGGTGGTCATCGGTGGCGGCTATGCCACCGGACGTGAACTGGTGGAGTTTTTCCTGTCCAACGGTCCCTTGGGCGGGTTGTGGGGCCTTCTGGTAACCTCAGCAATTTGGAGCATTGTCCTGATGCTGACCTTTGAACTGGCTCGCCTTACCGGTTCATTCGACTACAGGTCATTTTTCAAGGTTTTGCTCGGCCGTTTCTGGTTTTTATATGAAATCCCCTTCTTTCTGTTGGCGTTTCTGGTGCTTGCGGTGCTGGGTTCGGCCTCCGGCAATATTTTTGCGGAAAACTTCGGAATCAATGAACTATACGGCAGCATCGGTCTGATGGCCGCCATTGCCGTCCTCGCGTTCCAGAAAAGCGATGTCATCGAAAAAGTGATGGCCAGTTGGGCGATCGTATTATATGTGGCTTACGGTGTCCTGATCTTGTGGGGAGCCATGATCTTCCAGGATCGTATTGTCGAAAATTTCACTGCTGTCAGCGAGACTGGGGAGTGGTTTGAGGACGGGTTTAAATATGCGACCTATAATATCGCCGCCATTCCGGCCATTCTTTTCGCCCTTGGCCATCTTGGCAGTCGGCGCGAGGCTTTCACGGCAGGATTTCTGGGCGGTCCCCTGGCTATTTTGCCAGCGTTTTTCCTCTATGTGGTGATGGTGGGATTCTATCCACAAATCAACGGCGTGGCGGTTCCCCTGAAGTATATCCTGGATGTTCTTGACGCCCCCTGGTTCAGTATCTTTTTTCAGATTGTCATCTTCGGGACGTTTATTGAAACCGGAACAGCCCTCATTCACATGCTGAACGAGCGGATTGATCATACCCTGCAGGAACAACAAAGAACCATGCCAAAAAGTTTCCGGCCCGCCATCGCAGTGGTTGTCACTGCCGCGGCGGTATTCGTTGCGGCAAAGGTGGGGATCATTTCCCTGATCGCCCAGGGATACGGTTTGCTCACATACGGCTTCATCGCTTTTTACCTGGTGCCGGTCATGACCGTGGGGGTGCGAAAAATATTCCGGCCGGCCACGTTGCAGGTTCACAATTCCGATCATATCGATCAGTAAAACTTACAGGAGTTTGTTTTAATGACTATTGAAAGACTAGGGCGGCCGCCGGTACTGGCTGATGGCACCGTTGTTCCTCTGTCGCCGGCCATAAAGGCGGGAAACAATCTGTATCTATCCGGCGTTTTGCCCTTTCGCGCGGATGGAAGTTTCGCCGAAGATGATATTTCGGCCCAGACGCGACAGTGCCTTGGAAATATGGAAGCTGTGCTCAAGGCGGCTGGCGCAGGTCTCGAGGATGTGGTCAAGGTCACGGTCTGGCTGGTGCGGCGGGAAGACTTCAGGGCGTTTAATGCGGTCTACAGCGAGTTTTTCGCCGATTGTCCTCCGACGCGTTCTACGGTTTGTTCCGAGCTGATGGTTCCCGGCGCTCTTATTGAGATTGAAGCGGTCGCCTATCTTGACCGCGTTTGAGGCGAAGGGAGGAGAAGGGAATGCAATTTCTTTCAAAATTACAGGGCCCGACGGCTATGAGCCGTCGGGATGACGTTGGTGTGACTGAAAGATCTGATAGAGAAGCAGCGCGGTACGCTTTGTTGCCTTTCTGAAACCTTCAGTATCGAGCCACTCCTGGGTGGTATGAGAACCTCCTCCCCAGGGGCCCAGTGCATCGATGGAGGCCACATGAGGCGCGACAAAGGAGATATCACCTGCTCCCCGGTCACCCGGCTGGTTCGGTCCGACCGGCCCGTACCCCAGTTCCTGGCTCACCTCGTCAAGAACTCCAAGAAGTCGCTTGTTTTCTGGTGTAATCGACATGGCCGGGTAAAGATCGGTAAAGGTGATTTCGGCCGATGTATGAGGCAAATTTTCTTCAATAATTTTCCGCATTTCCGCCCGGGCGTCATCCAGCTGCTCACGGGAGATGAATCTGAGATCGCCCCGGCTCTCGACAACCTGCGGAATGATGTTGTCTTTACCGGCCGACGTCCAGGTCGCGGATCCGGCATCAAATCCCGCTGATGTCCCGCCGGCAATCACTGCCGGGTTCAGAGTCAGGTTTGGCATGTTTTGGGCGAATTTATGAAATTTTTTCAGGATCCTGGCGGTTTCATATATGGCGCCGTCACCGGAATCTTCGGAGAAAATTGTGCTGGAATGCGCCCGTTTGGCGGACACTCCCAGGGACCACAGGCTTGCTCCGCGCCGGGCGATCACGGCCTGGTCCTGCTGTCCCGATTCAAAGCTGAGCGCCATGTCGGATTGTTTTGCGGCGTCAATAAGCTCCCGACGACTGAGAGAGAGGGGGGGACCCACATTTTCTTCATCGCCGGTCAAAAATATTTTTATGGATTTTCCATCCAGTATGCCGCAGGCGTGAAGGGCTTTGAGAGCATAGAGCATGACAACGTCGCCGCCTTTCATGTCAACTACACCCGGACCGGTGATGTGGTTCCCCTGATGGGTGAATTTCTGGAAATCGCTGTCCTTTGAAAAGACTGTATCCAGATGGCCGATCAGCAGAATATGCGGTCCGTCTTCTCCTTCCCGTTGGGAATAAAGATGGCCGGCCCGCTTCATTTCGAATGGCATTTTTATCCAGAAATTCTTAAACCCGAGTTTTTCGAATTCAGCGGCAAACTCCTCTCCCACTTTTCTTACCCCGGAAATATTGCGGGTGCCGCTGTTGATATTGACGACTTTTTCCAGAAAACTGATTTGTTCTTCAAAATGACGATCAATATAGCTGAGGACCTGGTCTTTCTCCTGCAGGTCTTCGGCGCAGTTGGCCGCAAAAGCCGGGAGGAAGAACACAAAAGCGACAAAGAAAGATCGAAACCCGGTCATTTTCAGTTCCCCTGTTCCAGGATTTGGGCAAGGATTTTCGGGTCTTCGGGCAGTAAGCCCGCCTTTGGAAGCCTGGTCACCATCTCCTTCCAGTCAGGCCATAGCCTGAAGGCTTTCCGGAACAGCGGCAGGCTCTCCTCAACCCTGTTAAGTTCTGCCAGGGTTACCGCATGCCAGAAAAGAGCTTCATGGTTGCCCGGGTCCATTTTTTCGGCTGTTCGGTAGGCCTCAAGCCCTTCCTCGATGCGCCCTTCCACTACATACCTGTCTCCCTCATTGAGAAGCCGGTAGGTCTTTGCGACCGAAAGAAGGCGTCCGAGTTCCTTGAGCGGTGTTTTGTGGTCATCAACCCGAAGGCTGTATACCCAGCCCTGCCAGAGGGGTACGCCTTTATCGCCTTTTACCACCTGGAGGGACGCGGATTGTCGTCCCCGGATGTCGCCCCCTTCTTTTTGGGCCGCCTCAAGGGCCGCGTACATGCGATCGGCAAGCTCGCCGGAAGTGGCTTCGAAAGCCTGCGCCATGGCGGAACAAACAGTCGAGTTTTTCATCATGTTTGCCTGAACGGAGTAATTCTCGCCAGAGATGTTGCAGGCATTCTGAATGTTTTTGCTTCCGGTATGAGACGCTACGTTGCCACTGGCATCCAGCATGGCGACCTGACGTACCGAGGCATTGCTGTCAGCGGCAAGAAGGCCCTTGAGGGCCTGGGGCGCTGTCTTTCCGGCCTTCATCATCTCGAGCCCGAGCGGTGCATAGGACGGATCGGTAAAGGATTGGGTGGCTACCACTCCGACACCGGGTTCCGTCCTGATGACACGTACCCCGACGGCGAACCAGTGCGTCTGGACGGCGGCGCCAAGTTCCCCGCTTTCTGGATCACGGGCGATGATTGAGAAGGTGTTGGTCGGTCGAAGCGGCCGGTTGAGATGCGCCTCTTGAGCAAGGACGGGCGACCATGAAAAGAAAGCAGCCAATATGGTCAGCTTGATGAGAATAGTTTGGTGGAGGATGTGTTTCATGGCTGATGTCTCCTTAGGGTGTTTAACCGGTTGAGGAGGACTGGCTCCTCAACCGG